>JAUHXB010000243.1 GCA_030427215.1 Alphaproteobacteria bacterium
TTTCTTTTTATCCAACAATGATCTTTTCATAAAGGCCAATGTCTGGGGGCCAATAATCCCATCAGATTTAAGGGCATGTTTGATTTGATAAGCTTTGACGGCTTCGCTCAAAAATTGATCGTATAAGTAAGGATCGGTATCAAAGGCTTCGGTCGGTAAAAATTCGGACATCCGCGCCCGTAATAAAGGCATATTTGGGTCCAAGTCACCTTCTTTTATAACGGATTTTTGAAACGACAATTGTGGAATAGCGGATGACAGATCGTAATTAGTAAGCTCTTGATTAATATTGCCCAACTTGTCGTTTAGAGCTTTATATAAATCAGGATAGGCCGTTTCAATGGGGGGAGCGGAACCAACCGCGGGCTCAACGTCATCTAACACTTTAATATTGCTAAGTGATTGGCCTTGAGCATATGCGCTGCCCCATATCAGCAAAGTGGTTATTGCAGTAAATAGAAAAAGTCGCACGACGCCTTATACCTCACCCTTTTTAATGGACCTTGCGCGTTCAATGGCCTTTTTAAAATCAATGGGGTCGGCAATTTGCGGCAAGGCGATTTCTCCAACACCCATCCCGCGCACGGCAACAA
The DNA here is from genome assembly GCA_030427215.1 of Alphaproteobacteria bacterium. Taxonomy (GTDB): domain Bacteria; phylum Pseudomonadota; class Alphaproteobacteria; order Micavibrionales; family UBA1664; genus UBA1664. The sequence continues at coordinate 594 of JAUHXB010000243.1, forward strand.
AGCCAAACTCCATTATTCGGCCTAAAATACCTTGGAAAACATCAACGCCTTCGATTCGATCGACATTAATTTCAGCAACATGCCTGGATATCATTCCTCGTTTTAAGATAAGCCGATTTGATGTGAGGCATATTTCAGTCGTGTGTTTGACAATCATCATATTTAGACATTGCAAGGCCCCAAATAAAAACCCTAAAACCGCAACAATTTTAATTGCAAAATGCAAATTCATGATAATACCTAAAAAGCCGCCTTGGCGGTTTACGGTATCTGACCACGCATCGTCTTTAAGGTCACTTGGAAGGCCTGCAAAATTTTGTCTTACAAATTGTGAGATTTCCCAATAATATCCAGCGTATAAGATGCCGCCCATAATAATGAGGCCGTAAAGAATCCATAGGTAAGCATTAAAGTCATACCACCAATGAAATTTTCCAACGCGGACGATTTCTTCATCAGGGTTTAGTGATTGTTGAACGTATAACATGAATCGATCATAGATCAGCTCTCTTAGTGTGGCTAGTCTCAATTCAATAGATATATAACTCTTTACAACTTGGCGCAAAATTAGAAAGAGTGTTATAAATTTTTCCATGAATATTTTTATCGATACGGCTTTGACCGGTTGTAATATAGCGTTGTTTGGTAAGACTGCTGTTATGGCGAAGATACAGCATCCTATCGACAGGGGACACGCCGAAGCCATTTTGCCTTTATTTCAACAGCTAATGGATGATGTTGGGCGATCTCCAAAAGATATTGAGTCCATATATTGTAATGTAGGACCAGGATCTTTTACAGGATTACGTGTTGGGTTAACCGTTGCACAATTTATGGGGTTTTCATTGAAAAAACCTGTCAATGGCATCACCAGTTTTCAGGCGTTTTCTTGTGGGGTTGAGAATGCTCGCAATCGTATGGTTCTTGTTGAAACAAAACGGTCTGATTATTATTGCCAAATAATGGATTGTCATCATAAGCCATTGATGGAAGCTCAATCAATGTCATCAACTGATATCAAGGACCTCATCGAACAATATGATATCAGCCTGATAACAGGGGACGCGATTAATCGTTTTCAATCCGAGGTTGATTTGAATTTGGATTTTATCAATCAATCCATGATTAATATCGAAAAAACGGTTCAGTTTATACAATCAGGAAAACATGATTTATTTCCGCCAGAGGCCTTTTATATCCGTGATGCAGATACATCCCAACCAAAGATAAAACCAATTCATTCGAATTGAATATATCCTTAACCAGCCATTAATTTGTTTGTCGTAATATTTAAATATAGGAATTAAAAGGGAAGATAAAACGATGGGAACGATGAATAAAATGACAGGTTTGGCAAGATTTGGTTTTCAGGTTGCTGCGAAGTTCAGTGACATGAAAAATAGCTTTTTTAAGGCTGTGAATCCGGCCATCGCAACGGGCTTGGATGTCACTCAAAAACTGAGGGCTGCAATAGTTCAATCTGCGCCCAAAGTGACCGTATCTCAACCTCATGCCAAGTTATAATCATTAATTTGGCTATTTGATCACCATTCATAATTCGCGTATGAATAATGGATGATCAAACCTATTATCTTTGATATCAACAAAATTCGTGAAAATAGAGAATTCGCGCGTGATCATATGAATGACCACGCGTTTTTATTTGATAAAATGGCCGATAGCCTCGTTGATAAGTTAAAGGATATTCAA
>JAUHXB010000244.1 GCA_030427215.1 Alphaproteobacteria bacterium
TCATTGCCCTTAACATTCCATTGTTTTTTTGGAAGATGAATAATTAAGGATTGTGATTTTTGGTTAAGTGTCGCCTGAAAATCCATGTGCCCTGTCATTTCAATAACAAGGCGCGATTTATCGATGTGGTTGCCCGTGCGCAAATCCACTATTTCTAAGGCTTTCACGGTAAAAGACATCAAACACATGATAAAAATCATGCATGCGAGAATCATTTTTTGATTGCTCATTTTTTGATTTGGGCGTAATGTCATTGTAACTTTCGTGTAAAGCGACTTGTTCATGGATTAAACCATAACAATACATGGCAGATACAGAATTTAAAGGCCTTTTTAAAAGGCGCCCAAACCGTAACAACAACTGTGCTGGTGTTAAGAAAAAACAAAAACACTGATTTCACGTTGTTCCCTTATAAAGCGGGAGAAACATAACGAAACAAACATTTATGATGGATCAATGTCCGTCAGTCATTTTTGAAATAGACGTGTTTGTCGCTTGGCATGACTTTTAATCAAAAGGTCTGGCCCGTTGATATCCATCATATAGATATATGGAGAGACCGACATGGCACCACGCAAAAATCAAAATTCAAATAAAAAACCCAATCATAATAAGAATAAATCAGACAATAAAAAACGGATGCTTATTGACGCATCAAAACATGAAGAGACACGCGTTGCCGTGGCTCAACATGGGAAATTAGAAGATTTCGAAGTTGAAAGCCTTGTCCGCAGACAAATTAAAGGCAACATCTATCTGGCAAAGGTCACTCGCGTTGAACCGTCTTTGCAGGCAGCGTTCGTCAATTATGGTGGAAACCGTCATGGGTTTTTACCATTTTCCGAAATTCACCCTGATTATTACCGCATACCCGTTGCCGACCGTGAACGTTTAATGGCAGAGCAAGAAGAATTGGAAAAGGCCGCAGCGGAAGAAGCCGCCCGCATCGCTGAGGAAGAAGACCGTAAGGCGGCCGAAGAAGACGCCGAAGAAACAAAACCATCTGACGAGGATGAGGCCGTTATTGAAGAAGTTGATACGGATGAAACCATTATCGAGGCCGGTGCCGAGGCTGAAAAATCAGACGATGATGATAGCAACGAAGACTCTGAAGCGGAAACATCTGAAGATTCAGACGGTGATGAAGACTCTGACGATTCTGATGATAATAAAAAGCAAAATCGTCGTGGAGGACGAGGAAAATATAATAACCGCCGTGGAGGACGCAATAATGGTCGTAAATATTCATCGGCGCGCAATAAACAAGATCGCGTGAGTGATGAAGACGATGAATTATCATCCGTAGAACCATTTTGGAAACGCATGCGCAAGGCGTATAAAATTCAGGAAGTTATCAAACGCGGTCAAATCATGTTGATTCAGGTTGGTAAGGAAGAGCGCGGGAATAAAGGCGCGGCGGTTACTACTTATATCACTTTGCCTGGTCGTTACTGTGTCCTCATGCCTAACACGCCTCAATCAGGCGGGGTTAGCCGTAAAATTGCAAATTATAAAGACCGCAAACGCATGCGTGAAATTTTGAAGGATTTGAATGTGCCTGATGGCATGTCTGTGATCCTTCGTACCGCGGGGACAACACGAACAAAGGCGGAAATTAAGCGTGATATGGATTACCTGATGCGCCTATGGAATAACGCGCGAGATCTCACCCTTAAATCAACGGCCCCTGCCCTGATTAACGAGGAGGGCAGTTTAATTAAACGCGCCATTCGCGATATTTATAATAAAGATATTGATGAAGTGATTGTGGCGGGTAAAGACGGCTATAAAACCGCGCATGATATGATGAAAATGCTCATGCCATCCCACGCAAAAAAAGTTGTGCATTACAAAGATGACACCCCCCTATTTATTGCCGAACGTTTGGAAAAACAAATTGAAGCCATGCATTCGCCCCAGGTTGAATTGAAATCTGGTGGATATTTGGTCATTAACCCGACTGAGGCATTGATCTCAATCGATGTGAATAGTGGGCGATCCACCAAGGAACGTAATATCGATGACACTGCGCTCCGCACAAATATTGAGGCAGCACAAGAAATTGCCCGCCAATTAAAATTGCGTGACCTTGGTGGTTTGGTCGTGGTTGATTTTATCGACATGGAAAAACGATCATTCAACGGAAAGGTTGAACGCGCCATGCGTGATGCTCTTGCGGGTGATCGAGCACGTATTCAAATTGGACGCATATCGTCATTTGGATTGATGGAAATGTCGCGTCAACGATTGCACCCATCCTTGACCGAGGCACATTTTGAACCCTGTCCGAAATG
>JAUHXB010000245.1 GCA_030427215.1 Alphaproteobacteria bacterium
ATAAGTGTTAGGCATAGCACGTAAGGATGCCAAATGTTCGACGGGTTGGTGCGTTGGGCCGTCTTCACCCAAACCGATTGAATCATGTGTCATCACATGGATCACACGTTGTTTCATCAATGCACCCAATCGGATCGATGGACGCGAATAATCGGCAAAGGAAAGAAAAGTCCCCGCATATGGCACAATCCCGCCATGCAACGCCATACCATTCATACAGGCCGCCATGGCATGTTCACGCACGCCGTAATGGATATATTGACCCAAATAATTTGTCTTTGAAATAATCGGCATGCCTTTTTTATAAGTGTTGACCGAACCGGTTAGGTCCGCCGACCCGCCAATCAAATTGGGCATGATATCAACCAGCATATCAACGACATTTCCTGATGCCTTACGCGTGGCAATTTTTGTGGGGTTGGTGGCGGCGTCTTGTTTGATTTTATCGATGGCGTCCGTGATGTCGTCCAAATAGGCACCTGATAACCAATCAACAAATTGCCCTTGGTCGCTTGAGGCCTCAAGTCGTTTTTGCCAATCGGCGCATTTGTCTTTTGCGCGTTTTGTTACATCGCGCCATTCGTTTAAAATGTCTTCTGGAATTTCAAAGGCAGGGTAGTCAATGCCAAGCGCTTCTTTTGTTGCCGTGATTTCATCTTCGCCAAGTGGAGCGCCATGCGCGCCCGCCGTGTCTTGTTTGTTTGGTGATCCAAACCCAATATGTGTTTTACAGGCAATTAATGTCGGGCGGTTATTTGATTTTGCAATTTCAATCGCGCCTTCAATTTGTTTGAAATCATGCCCGTCGATTTTATCCACTGCCCACCCATAGGCTTGGAATCTCAGGAGCGTATCATCGGTAAAGGATAGGTCAGTCGACCCATCAATTGAAATATTGTTATCATCATAAAGGACAATCAATTTGTCCAATTGTAAATGCCCAGCCAGAGAGCAAGCCTCATGCGAAACGCCCTCTTGTAAATCCCCATCACCGCAAATAACAAACGTGTGATGGTCAACCAAATCCTTGCCGAATCGTGCGCGGTGAATGGATTCCGCCAATGCAAACCCAACGGATGTCGCAATCCCTTGACCCAATGGCCCAGTTGTCATTTCAACGCCTGTTTCAATATCAATTTCAGGGTGACCAGGCGTTTTATGATGCAGTTGACGGAAATTTTTAATCTCGTCAATTGTCATCGCGTCATACCCTAACAAATATGATGTCGCGTAATGCAACATTGATCCGTGTCCTGCGGACAGGATAAATCTGTCACGGTCAGGCCAGCTGGGGTTTTGAGGGTCAACATTTAAAAATTTTGAAAACAAAACGGTTGCCACATCCGCCATTCCCATTGGCATGCCAGGGTGGCCACTATTCGCCGCCTGCACCGCATCCATCGATAATGACCGAATGGCATTCGCCATTTTTGTATAACGGTCCGTTTGTTCGGTTGGCATTTCGGATGTTTTGAGTGCTTCGAGTGACATGGGTGTTTCCTTATTTGTTTATTTGATTGGTTATAGCATTATTAAATTTACCAAAGCAACCGTTCACGCAAAGGGCGCAAAGAAGACGCCATGGTCGCCAGGTGTCTTTTTCAATTATTTTTTTCGTGTTACTTCGCCAGACTTTGCGGCCTTCGCGTTAAAAACAAATATTACTTGATTATGTTTTTTTTATAATGTTATTTGATTATGGAATTTTAATAAAGGAGTGTAAAATGAATAAAAATGCCATAGTGAAATCTTTTTTAGGGGCGGTTGCTTTTTCCACATTTGGCACAATGGCTTCTGCGGAATCTGAAACCGTCTTTTCATGTGATGTTTCAGATAGAGCAGCTACTGTTGAAATGGAACCTATTGAGAATAACCGTCAAAATGGTCGTATGGTGTCTTTAAGAATGACGAATGATGGTCAAGATGTTCATGACAGTGCGGCATGGACACACCCCAATACATTTTTAAAATTGGCAGAGACATTTTGTGAAAAAGGTGAATTGCCTGCCGCAACTTTTGTTGAAACATATACCGCCGAACATGGCGTTTTGGAAACTCTCTCATGCGAAAATAATGAAGGAACACGATCTGTAGAAATTAAGCCGAATACTGCAGGCCGCGGATTAATAATATTCACGCAAAGTCTCGCGAAGTAAACAAGACACCTTTGCGACCATTGCGTCTTCATTGCGCTCTTTGCGTGAACGACTTAAATTGTATGGATTGCTTCGGTCACTCCGCTTCCTCGCAATGACGGCATATATATCCTTCCTGTGCATAACTTTTGCAAA
>JAUHXB010000246.1 GCA_030427215.1 Alphaproteobacteria bacterium
TTTCAAAAATGTTATGGCTGGTGAGGCCGCATGTACAGTTGTGTCGGATTAGGCAACATCTTCTAACAGCACCAAATCACCCATTAACGATTTTCCGTTTGTCGATGTAACACGCACATTTTCAATTGTGTTATTAAGGCGTGGATTTCCGTTAACATGAATTGCCTGATTATAAGGTGTACGTCCGTGTAGTTGTCCTTTTGACGTTATACCATCAAATAAAATTGGCAGTTCCATTCCAACGGTTTGTTCATTAAACGCCTTCATTTGATCATTTAACAATGCCTGAAGACGTTGTAACCGTTCGTTTTTGATGTCTTCGCGGATAAGGCCGCCCATTGTTGCCGCCGGTGTGCCAGGACGTTGAGAATATTTGAATGAAAAAGCGGATGAATAATTGATGCGTTTGATCAAATCCATTGTGTCTTCGAAATCTTGATCTGTTTCGCCAGGGAAGCCAACAATAAAATCACCGCTAATTGCAATATCTGGGCGTACGCGTCTGAATTTTTCAATAATGTCGAAATAAAGATCGCGAGTATGCTTGCGATTCATGGTCTTCAATATTTTATCCGATCCTGATTGCACAGGTAAATGTAGGTAAGGCATCACCGCGGGATGGGCATGCGCCTCAATCAAATCATCGCGCATGTCGCGTGGGTGTGATGTTGTATAGCGTACGCGTTCAATTCCATCAATATCGGCGACTTTAATCAATAAATCAGCCAGTGATTCCGTTTGTCCATTTTCGTTTAAACCATGATAAGCATTCACATTTTGCCCAAGGAGAGATATTTCTTTCACACCTTTATCACGGAGCTGTTGTGCCTCGTCCAAAACGGCCTGTACGCGTCTTGAATATTCACCACCGCGCGTGTAGGGAACGACACAAAATGTGCAAAATTTATCGCATCCTTCTTGAACTGCCAAAAATGCGGTTGGTCCTGTCGCGATTGTTTCCTCCGGTAATTTATCGAATTTATCTTCTTCGTCAAAATCAGTGTTAATGACGCGCTCTTTACCATACGCGCCTGTGGCCTTTGCCACCATTTCGGGCAATGTTCCATATGATTGCGGACCAAAGACCATATCAACATAAGGTGCTCGCTCGGCAATAAAATCACCCTCGGCCTGTGCCACGCATCCTGCAACCGCCATTAGCATTTTTTTGCCTTGTTCTTCGGCAACATCTTTATGTTTTTTCAAACGCCCTAATTCTGAAAAAACTTTTTCTGTTGCCTTTTCACGAATGTGACAGGTATTGAGGATAATGATGTCCGCGCCATCAGGCTCGGTCACTTCCTGATACCCCATGGGGGCCAAAACATCCGCCATTTTGCGGCTGTCATAAACATTCATCTGGCAACCCCAGGTTTTGATAAAAAGTTTTTTCGGATTTGTATTTGTCATGAGATCAGTTTAAATCATATTAATGGTATAAAAATCAAGGATAATTCATGACAAAACCAACGATAATGATGCTTTGTGATATAGAAACGGGCTTAGTAGAAAAAATTTCTAATCAATTTGAACTTGTAAAGCTGTTTAAAGAGCATGATCCAGAAGCCGTTTTGAATAGAATTAAAGATGACGTTCGCGGCATTATTGCAACAATGCGCAACCCAGTGCGATCCAATTTGATTGAGGCGTGTCCAAATTTAGAGATTATATCGCTTGCGGCCGTGGGGTACGATAATGTTGATCTTAAATGTGCAAAGGCCAATAACGTTATTGTGACGAATACACCCGATGTTGTAACAAACGATACAGCCGATACAGCGATGGGATTATTGCTCAATCTAACACGTCGTTATGTAGAGGGAGATGCATTTGTCAGGGCAGGGCAATGGGAAGCAGGCGCAAAAAAACCGATTGGAATAACATTAGAAGGTAAAAATATTGGTATTCTGGGGCTTGGGCGCATTGGAAAAAATATCGCCAAAAAATGTGAGGCTTTTGGTTTGAATATTTCCTACTGTGGTCGTAACAAACAAGATGTTGATTATCGTTATTTTTCTGATTTATCTGAAATGGCAAGGGATGTTGATATCGTACTTCTGGCCTGTCCAGGTGGTGAAGCAACAAAACATATTATTAACAAAGATATTTTAGAGGCCTTAGGCCCAGAAGGTTATCTCATTAACGTTGCACGAGGATCCGTTGTTGATGAAGTGGCGTTAGTGACCGCTCTTGAAAATAATACAATTGCAGGCGCGGCATTGGATGTTTTTGAAAATGAGCCAAATGTCCCCCATGAGCTAAAAACAATGGACAATGTTGTGTTAT
>JAUHXB010000020.1 GCA_030427215.1 Alphaproteobacteria bacterium
TGCCCGACACGATGGATCGTAATAAAGGCGTTATGTGTGGGTCAATCGAACATAAAATGGGCATCCACGCCAATTCCACATGCGTCATGAATTTTGACAATGCATGGGGGCAATTGGTTGGCGAACCACATAAGGGTCTAAAGGCCATGTTTACAATGATGAACGCCGCTCGTTTAGGTGTTGCTATGCAAGGGTTAGGCATTGCCGAGGTCGCGCATCAAAATGCCGTGGCCTATGCCAAAGACCGTTTGCAAATGCGATCACTCACAGGTACAAAATCACCTGAAAAACCGGCGGATTCCATTATTGTGCACCCTGATGTGCGGAAAATGTTGTTAACGGGTAAGGCCTTTACCGAAGGTGCGCGCGCCTTGGCTTATTGGGGGGCAATGGCATTGGATGAATCGCAACATCATGTTGATGATGAAAAGAAACAAGAGGCGGATGATTTGATCGCGCTTCTCACACCTATTCTTAAGGGGTATTTCACAGATATGGGGTCGGCTGTCACTAATTTGGCGGTGCAGGTACATGGCGGACATGGGTATATCGCTGAATATGGTGTTGAACAATATGTCCGTGATGCGCGGATTGCCGAAATATACGAAGGGACAAACGGGATCCAAGCGCTTGATCTTGTCGGACGAAAAATGGCGCAAGGCTACGGGCGCTTGTTGCGTCGTTTTTTTCATCCTGTCCAAAAATTTATTGAGGTTGAGGGTGAAAACCCAGACATGATGCATTATGTGATGCCATTGGCTAAGGCCTTTATGAAGTTGCAACAATCCACCGCAACAATCGCCCAAAAGGGTATGAAAAACCCTGACGAGGCTGGCGCAGCATCAACCGATTATATGCGCCAATTCGCCCTCGTCGCCATGGGGTATATGTGGGCGCAAATGGCCAAGGTTGCCCTCGATAAATTAGAAAATGGTAGTGGTGAGCAATCAAAAGAATTTTACGAAGCCAAATTGCAAACCGCCAATTTCTTTTTCACAAAAATGTTACCCGAGGCCGATTGGAAATTTAAATCAATCATGGCGGGGGCCGAACCTTTAATGGCGATGGACGAAGCGGCGTTTTAGAAAGATGTTCGGACTATTTGGCAAAAAAAATAAAGAAGACAAAAAATCGACTTCTGAGGAAGTAGAGGATGTCGATGTATCTCATCTCTCTGATGCCAAACAACAATTATTCGCGCAATTAAAGGCCAAACGCACTGAGTTGGGTGAAGAAGAAATTGCAAAAATTCAAAAAACATTAGAGATGGACAAGATGAAAAAGCAAATCAAGTCTGACATTGAAAATGATGAAGATAAACGCAATCGCTTACTCGACGAAATCCGATTTGGGATGAAACAAGACCGATAATCACCTTGTCACTCTCTTGTGATTTTGAGATCATGGATGCATGCCAGATAACCCTATATTTGTGACGCGCCCATCACTTCCATCTTTGGAAGATTTTGTGTCTTCGCTTGAACAAATTTGGAACAGCAAATTTCTGACCAACGGCGGACCGTTTCATCAAGAGTTGGAAGAAAAACTAGTCAATTATTTGGGTGTTCCATATGTGTCCCTTGCATCCAATGGTGATGCGGCGTTATTAACTGTACTTAAATCCATGGACTTGTCGGGCGAGGTTATTACAACACCCTATAGTTTTGTTTCAACAACCCATTCAATTTTGTGGAATGGCTTAACCCCTGTCTTTGTCGATGTTGATCCCTCGTCAGGGAATATGGATACATCAAAAATAGAAGACGCCATTACGGATAAAACAGCCGCAATTTTGGCAGTACATTGTTACGGGTTTCCATGTGATGTGGGTGCGATTGAAACCATCGCGAAAAAACACGGATTAAAGGTGATCTATGATGCGGCGCATGCCTTTGGTGTAAAATGCCATTGTGGCAAATCTGTTCTGAATCATGGTGATGCGTCTATTTTAAGTTTTCACGCGACAAAGGTGTTTAACACATTGGAAGGTGGCGCAATTATTTCGCATACCAAGACGCAAAAAGATCATATTGATCTCATCAAAAATTTTGGAATTGCAGGGCAGGAAGACATCCCTTTTCACGGACTTAATGCAAAAATGTCAGAGGTGAATGCGGCATTTGGATTATTGCAATTAAACCACATTGATAAGGTCATTGAAAAACGCAAATCGGTAAGTGATCTTTATTGCTCGTTACTCAATGATATTGAGGGCGTGACGTGTTTGAATGAAACCGCGGCGGGAGACCAACATAATTATTCTTATTTTCCAGTGATTATAGGGGATAATTATAAACACACCCGTGATGACTTATTTGATTTGTTAAAATCACATAACATCATGTCACGGAAATATTTTTACCCTCTATTGAGCAATATTCAAACCTATCAAAATTATCCAACTGCCACGGTAGGCAATTTGCCCCATGCGAATAATTTGGCGAGCCGTGTTTTATGTTTGCCAATCTATGAAGATTTAAAACACGATGATGTTCGGCGAATATGCGAGGTTATCGCCAAATGAAATTTCTCCATATTTCAACGGATAATCGATTTGTGAATTCTGCCCCAACTGCATTTGAAAAGGTTGCGGAAGGTCAAAATGAGTATTGGATTATCCATGAAGGCAAACCAGAGATAGTAAAAGTTCCAATTACAAAATTAATCGCGCCATGCGATGTTGCTGGAATGAATTTGGCAAAAGAATTAAATGACTATGATATCGTTTTTTTGCATTCCCTTATCCCTGAATTTTATCCGCTTATTAACAATGCAAATGACAAAGTGAAATTTGTATGGTTAGGGTGGGGATTTGATTATTACGATTTGTTACACAAAAAATTAACCTTGCCCAAAACAACAAAATTATGTGGTGGGCAATGGCGTTACAGATTGAGAGAATTAAAGAAAAGATTTGTTACAAAATCCTATAAAAAGAAAACCTCTCTATTTCCTAAAATAAAATATTTTTGCCCTGTTCTGCCTCACGAACATAAAATATTAAAAGACAAGTATGACAATTTGCCTGATTATTTTGAATGGAATTATGGTGCATTAAATCCTGACCTTATTCCCGCTGATCATATGGACACACGGGTGAATGGAGAAAATATTTTGGTTGGGAACAGCGCACATCCATCGAATAACCATGTTGAACTATTTCAAACCTTAAAAAAAATTAATATCAAAGATAGAGATATTATTATCCCCTTAAGTTATGGTGAAGATAAATATCGCGAAAAAATATTACCATTGCTTGACGATCAGATGAAGCCCATAACAGATTTTATTGAACGATACAGCTATATGGATATCATGCAATCTTGTTCAATCGTTTTGATGAATCATCGCAGGCAACAAGCCTTTGGCACAATTGTGATTATGTTGCATATGGGCGCAAAATTATATCTACGATCCGAAAACCCGCTTTATCAAAGACTAAAGTCATGGGGCGTAACCGTGTTTTCGATAGAAGATTTAGCGCACGATCAATCAGATTTTTTCACCCCCATAACAAAGGAACAAGCAGAGAAGAACAGGCAGGCCGTGACAGATTATTATTCATTGGAAAATTATTGCAAACGAACCGAAGCCCTCATTGAAAAGGTTGTCTATGACAGATAAAAACTCATCAAGCGCAAGTCAATATCATAAAAATAAAGGCCATCATAATTGGTTGGCCTATAAATTATTAGATCAATTTTTTGAGATGAATAAAGAGGCATTCAGGGGCGATCTTTATGATTTAGGATGTGGGCAGGCGCCGTATAAAGATTATTTATCCCCTATGATTGATACTTATACAGGTGTCGATTGGGAGGGAAGCCCACATGATATTCATGCTGATATTAAAGCCAGTTTAAGTGATACGTTGCCCATAAAAGACAATGTCGCGGATTGTGTTTTGGCCGTATCTGTTTTGGAACATATTGACGAACCACAAATCATGATCAATGAAACATTTCGCATTTTAAAACCCGGCGGATCGCTTGTTTATCAGGTGCCGTGGCAATGGTGGATTCATGAAGCCCCGTATGATTTCTTTCGTTACTCTCCCTACGCGCTCGAAAAAATGTTAACCAAAGCCGGATTCAAAAACATTGAAATCAAACCCATGGGGGGATTTTTTACAATGTTGTATTTAAAGCAAAACTATTTTTTGAAACGATCAATACGTGGCCCTAAGTTTTTGCGTTATATTCTTAAGGCAGCATTTATTCCGCTGTATTATGCGTTTCAATGGGCGGCCCCTATCATGGATAAACTTGACAAGGATTGGATGTTGGAGACATGTGCCTATAGCGTTCGCGCGTCAAAGCCATGAGCATTTTACCACAAGCCATATCAGGGATGAAATGGACAGGTTTATCAAGTCTGATCAGCATCCTTATTCAAATGATTCAAATCGCAATTTTGGCGCGGTTTTTATCACCTGATGATTTTGGTTTGATGGCCTTGGCGTTTGTTTTGATTGGCTTGGCCCAAGCACTCAGCGATGGAGGTATCAGCAACGCGATTATTCAAAATCAAGACATGAAAACCAATGAGTATCATAGTCTTTATTGGTTTAATATCGGTTTGGGATGTTTGGTATGCGCGCTTTTAAATATGTTTGCTATGCCAATTGCAATGATTTTTGGTCGCGCAGAATTACAAGACATCATTCATTTGATCAGTGTGATTTTTATTATTCAGTCCTTTGGTCAACAATACCGAATGGTGTTACAAAAACATTTTGAATTTAATCGATTGGCGATGATTACAATCATTTCAAAAGTGATCGTGTTTGGTGTTGCCGTGACTTTGGCAATGAATAATTTTGGTGTTTATGCGCTTGTTTATGCTGCAATTATTGATGCAGCAATTATATCAATTTTATTATTACTGTCAGGGTTGAAATATCACAAACCAGTCCTTTATTTCTCATGGAAAAATATTCAAAAATATTTATCATTTGGTGCTTATCAAACGGGTGAGCGCTTCATAAATTTATTAGCGGGGCAAAGTGATAAAATTTTAATCGGATATTTTTTGGGTGCAAGTGCGTTAGGTTTTTATACTCTTGCTTGGCAATTGATTATTTTTCCAGTTCAAAAAATCAATCCAATATTAACCCAAGTTATGTTTCCGATTTATAGCAAACTTCAAAATCAAAAAGATGTGATGGGACAATATTTTATCAAAACAATTGAAATTCTATCGTGCCTAACCATTCCGTTTTTTGTTTTTGTCGGTATTTTTGCGACGCCTATTGTTGATCTGGTTTATGGCGACGGATGGGACCCTAGTGCGCAAATTATTCCATGGTTGGCGGCGATTGGTTTTATCAAGGTTATCCTTAACCCAATTGGATCATTATTCGTTGCATTGGGACGCGTCGATGTCACGTTTAAGATGAATTTTATATGGGCGATTGTGACTGGAATAACCTTACTTACAACATTAATTATTATCCCTGATTTAATCATGGTTCCAAAGGTGTTACTTGTGCTATCAAGCCTATTTTTTATATTATGGTTCGTGATATTACATCGTTATTTGCCTACGCAATATAAATTATATTATACAAACAGCATTTTGTTTTTTGCGTTGTCATTATGCGCATCTATTGCATTATCATTCACGGTCAATATTCACATTATTTTGCTCACAATTTTATTTGCGATACTGTATTTCGCAATGTTAGTTTTACTAAAAATATCGCTTGTGATTGAATATTATAATGGCCTCAAATCAGGGTTAGAGCCATGACAAAACTTTCGATTATTATTGCAGTTTATAATGCGGTGAATGACCTTGAGGAATGCATTGCATCCATTCAATCACAAACATTAAAAGACATTGAAATAATATGTGTTGATGATTGTTCAACTGATCATTCAATGGACATTTTAAAATCGTTACAAGTTGATAATAGTGGTATTAAAATATTTCAAAATGATAAGAACAGTGGTGCAGGACCAACTCGAAATTTGGGGATGAAACACGCCATGGGTGAATTCATATGCTTTATGGATCCAGATGATTATTACGCATCAAACTCATGCTTGGAAGATTTATATAATGCTGCGATTAATAATAATGTTGATTGCGTGGGCGGAAATTTATTAGAGTTTTATAATAACGATCCATCCAAAGCCAAAGATTGGGGCAAGGGTACTTTCACCGAAAATAAGATAATGGATTATTATGATTATCCGTTTTCAATTGGCTACACGCGGTTTATTTTTAGGCGATCTGTGATTGAAAAAATTGGTGCTAAGTTTCCACCCTATCGCCGATACCAAGATCCAGTTTGGTTTGTGTATGTGATGACCCATATTCAAAAATTTTATGCATTAGCAATTCCCGTTTATATGTATCGAAAAGATTATGGCACAATAAAATGGACAACGGATAAAGCTGACTGTGTCTTAAAAGGTAAAGCAGAAAACCTTAAAACTTTTCGGGCACAAAATTATCCTAGGCATTATATGCGTGAACAAAAAGAATTAAATAATTTTATCGCAATGGTCATTTATAAAACACGATTTGATAATGATGTAATAAGATGTGTTAAACAATACAACGCAATGTCAGACGACATTAATTACGGCCCTTCAAAAATCGTCCATTTTTTGAAATACGGGTTATTTCTTTTAAAACTAAAATTATTAAAGGGCTAATCTTCCAAGATTGCGTTCAATTGCATCGCAATGCCCATGGATCCCTTAATTTTTAATTTGCGGCTCATAAATGCCATTGTTGGGTCTTTTGATCCATCCATTATACCAGAAAACGTATCTAACGTGGCGATCATCGTGACATCGGTATCTGAGTCATCATCGTAAGTCACCGTAGCAGGTCGTTCGGAACAATCAACACGAATGATTTTGTCATCGTCTTTGATAACAAACCGAACTGTTTTTTTGAATTGAGGTGCAAATTTTAATTTATTTTGAAATTGTTGAATAAGAGAGTCATACATATTTATAGTGTACCTGATTTATTCGAATTTTAAAGATTCTAACGTCCACCCTAATCGCGGTGGTAAAACAAGGTCGAGGTCTTCCCTTGCCAAAATAATAGGAATTGACTGATTGAACTCGTTCACCATGTCTTGATTAAATGTTCTACGATTAACTGTGACACGGTTGAGAGTGACGCCGTTTTGATCAATATTGTAAAAGCATTCCATCATTTCAGAATTTTGCGATCCATACGAATTTATATTGATATAGCCTAATTGAGCAGAATTTTGTTTTTCTCCAGAGGTCAAAAGTTTAATATGAGTTGGATATTGTGCATAACGTTCTAAAAAAACCTTACATAGACCATATCGCCACGTCCCTTTGACTTCATCATTGCCAGATAAAACGACCACGGCAATTATAAAGATAATAAACCCAACAACACCCACAAAAATCATTTCTTGTTTTTGTTTTAAAAGGGCCGTGAATTCAGTATCGCTATCGTTAATTTCCCCTAAAAGCCTTGGAATCATGATTCATATTCCTCACCTTTTAATTGTCTCTGGCGTTCAGCCTCGTATCGATCCTCACTGGATTGAATGAGTTCATTCACGATATCTTCGATAATTTTTGACGTGGACATGGATTGTGATTCCGAATCATCAGAGACTGCGAAAATGCGCCGTTTGATTTCTGCACGCGCAGATCCACCAGGGAAAGCAGCGGAAAGCATTTGACGAGCACGCGAAGCGCCTAATTTTGTATAAAGTCTTTTACGGATTGCGACATCTTCTGACGATGTTGATAGCGCCCATAATTCGATGGGACCCAGTGTATTGATTAAATGCTGTTCATAGCGACCGTCGGTGGTGCCCAAAACAAATAACGCCGGCGCCCCTGACGATCGTGGGCCAGTCAGACGATAACGAATGACATTGCGCGCCGTGTTTGTAAGGCCAAAGCGTTTTTGGGTATTATCAACAACACGATCGGAAATGGCAGAACCCAAAACCCATACACCGGTTGCCAAATCAACCATATCATCATCAAAATCCTCTAATAGTTGAGATGTTAAAACAATTTGCACGCCTCGTTTTCGTCCCTCACGCACATCTCGAATTAATTGGCCACGGACGGAATAAGATTTACTTGTTCTGTGAAATTCATCGTAGCAAAGTCGCTTTGGCGATTCCGCGATATCTTGAAGACGGGTTTCGTGGTAAGGCTTGTAACGTTCGGGCATATGATCAATCGCTTCACGCGATAACCACCAACTGCGCACCAATGCATGTCTTGCCAACATATACATGATGGATGTTTGACGATCCGCCGTTTCATCACCCTGAGGACACACATCCATTAGATCTAATGAACAAACACGAGCATCTGTAATCTCGAATTTAGTCACCGATGATAAAATAGGAAATTCACGAATAGCCGACGTCACCATTCGTTCAAACGCACTGATAATACTTTCGGCCGATCCACCGATCTGTGCCTCTTCTAATAAGGCACGAATTTGCGGACGCCTTGCGGCGGTAATGGCGTCACCCAAAACTGGTACGGCATGACGTTGGGCCAAGTTGGCAATATGATATTGTTCTAAATCAAAAAATTTATCGACGATATCCCACCAATAAGGATCTTCGGGTAAGTGAATATTAAATTTCTTGAGGGCTTCATCAATTTCGGGATCAAGACGCGGCAGGTAGGGCCGTGGTTCGGCATTGGCCTCATTATCATGCCGCCAGCGATACATCTCATCAACAACCAATCCGGCTAATTGTTGAATACCATCATATGGACGATCTGCACCAGGAGGGGTACAGAGTAATGTCATAAGCTCAACCAAATATGATCGTTCATCAATAAGTGGTTGTCGCATACCCAATTGTGTATCAAACGGATTAATCGCATATTCTGGCGTCATTTGAAGACGATAATAAGCGGCCTCATGCTGGCGATCTTGTGGCAGCGCTTCTTTAATGAGAGAAATAAGCCCAGATGACGATGGACCAACATCAATGACAGCAACGTATGGGAGTTTTGCATTGCCGGGGGACAAAATGGTTGCTAGGTTGAGAGTGTTCAATAAAACAGATTTACCAGCACCAGGTTGCGCAAAAATCAAATCGAACCATGTGGTTGTTAAATTTGTTCCTGTTTGATAAGGCCACATTTTTCCATCAGGAGTCCTGAGCAGAAGGGCCCCTTGATCAAATGGACTGGAGGGTCTTTGCCATGGCAAAAGCTTCATAACCTCATACATCGGCGCAACGGCCGCTGGCGCTGTTGATGCGCATGCAATTCCCATTGCGGACGACATGACACAATCAAGCGGATCGCCCACAACATTAGATACCTGACAATATCCCCAACTTTCAACGGCTTGCATTAAAACGGAAACGCGATCTTCCAGCAGATTTAATTTCTTTTCCGGGGCCCATGTTGCAAGTGAAACACGTAATTTCACAACTGGTTCGCTTCGTGAAAGAGCCTGTAGCGATTCAAGTGATTTTTTAATCGTTTTGTTTGTTGAATTTGTGATTGCCAAAAATGTTGTAATCGCGGCCTTTAATGACGCGCCCTCTGCACCACCCGATTCAATTAAAAACGATATACGATAGGGCACATTGGCCTCAAACAGCCTGTTAAGTAACATTGGAAAAGGTGAAGGGTCGCTGGGCGCCAACGTCATATCCACACCCCCCCATAATAATGATCCGATACGAACAGATCGAGTATTTATAATTTCACCATGCGCACTTGAAAGTTGTTGCCTTAACGGCGGCCATAAAATTTCTGAATAGTCAGTTTTTGATTCGGGGACACGCGCCGGGATTTTATCTCCTGGTAAAATTGGTCGCCATTTTTCATTCGCCATATCTGGAAACAGATTATTACGAACCGCCGCCATAGCTTCATGCGTTTTCAAAACTTCCGCTCTTATGCCGATTTCATTCAATGAAGATTCGATCCCCATAACAAATGATTTATGTCTTGCTTTCAGAGGTTCTAATGACGTAAATGGATATTGCGCGTTTGCCGACATTGGCCATTTGATTTTCTTCTTTTCTTCGACGGCGCGTTTTAATTCCGCTTCGGGCAAGATGCTTGGTCGCGTCCATAAAACGAAATAACATTCTTCATGAATCATATACCGCGATAGATGCCTGGCGCGTTCTTCCAAAACATCGTCCAATTCCAAACCTATATTTCGCGCGGTCACTTTGGATGGATACGTTGCCTTTTCTGTTATACTTCTTGATCGGGAAGGATTGCGCGTGAAAAAAACTTGGAGGGCGTGACCTGGGCGATCAAATCGTGCACCAAGTTTAAGAGTGGCGGCCTCAAGAATATGGGCATATTCTTCTTGTCCAATAATTTGTTTGCTTCCATCAACTTTTAAATAGCTGATCAGTGATCCGTCTTCTGCAACGATCGTGACGTTATCATCCGCGGTTTCAAGGCGGATAAAGGATTCGATCGGTTGTTTTGCCAAAGTGACAAAAGGGGACAAAAATTTTGAAAATGCGCTCATTATTAATGAGTTTAGTGTGCTTGATACCTTAAGTGAAGCTAAAAAATACTAAAAACATTAACGGCCTTGCCTTGAAACTACTGACGTGATTTAATTTTCAAAATTTAACCTTTATCGGAAACAATGAACAATGGACGCACCATTATGGACACCAGAAACACCTGAACAAACAATCTTGGCCGATTTTATGGCCAAGATTGACAAACAAGACATGACTTACCCCGAATTATGGGCATGGTCTTGTGAGAATATAGAGGAATTTTGGTCTGCCTTATGGGATTACTGCGGGGTGATTGGTGATAAGGGTGATACGATTTTGAGTGAAAATGCGCATATGCGTGATGCCCAATTTTTCCCTGAATCTTCGCTCAATTACGCGGAAAACTGTCTTCTACGCCGTGATGATGGTGATGCTATTGTCTTTTGGGGTGAAGATAAGGTCAAAACAAAAATGAGTTGGGCGGAATTATATGAGGCCGTATCAAAATTTCAACAATTTCTTATTGATGAAGGGGTCGCACAAGGTGACCGCGTTGCAGGGTTCGTATCCAATATGCCGCAAGCTTTGATTGGCATGTTGGCAACATCATCAATCGGGGCGATATGGTCTTCGGCGTCCCCTGATTTTGGTGTGCAAGGCGTTTTGGACCGATTCGGACAAATTGAACCGAAAATTATGATCGCGGTTGAGGGGTATTATTACAATGGCAAAACCGTTGATTGTATGCCAAAGATTAAAGAATTTTTGCCTCAACTGCCCTCCGTTCAAAAATGTGTGATTGTTGATTACACGGATAATTATCCTGAATTATCGGACAATATGATCAGGTGGGATGATATTCAAAATGATTATGAGGCACAGAATATTAAGTTTACGCGCCTGCCCTTTAACCACCCTCTGTTTATTATGTTTTCATCGGGGACAACAGGCATTCCAAAATGCATTGTGCATGGGCAAGGGGGCGTTTTACTGACTCATTTGAAAGAACATCAATTGC
>JAUHXB010000247.1 GCA_030427215.1 Alphaproteobacteria bacterium
TGTTGTTGCATTTGTACAAGCCGTTCAACGGGCAAAACCTGCGGGCGCAAAGGGAACATATATTGAAAAAATTGCATTGACGACAACAATGGGTCCAGGCATCAAAATTGATATTGAAAGCCTTCATGACGCTGCATAATAGACATATATTTAAACTTAATTCAGTTTAAAAAAATAAAACCCCGCTTAATTGAGTGGGGTTTTTTATTGCCTGCACCGTCATTGCGAGCGACCATCGGGAGCGCGGCAATCCATACTATTGCTGTTTTTAAAAACGAAGCTCGCAAAGTCTCGCGAAGTTGACACGTAGAGTAGGACATGGACCAACTGGTGTACCCGCTCAGGTGTCTCTTGTAGGTAAAGATTTACGATTGACAAATTAGGACAGTTGTCCTATATTAATATAGTTAAAAACCACAAATCCGTCATTGCCTGAATTTATGTAATAAATTCTAGGGCAATCCAGAATATTAAAGAAAGATTCTACATTGCATTAGAATTTGATAAATCAAATTTGGCTAATGACGTATTTTTTGGCACCTCAAAAAATTTAAGTCTATTAAGTCAAGATGATTAAAATCAATGGGTTACAATTGAAATTCAAGTTTAATTAAACTTAACTAAGTCTTTTTTTAATAGGCGAATTGAAATCACCGTATATAATAACGCCTATGATTACTTTGGATTTTGTAAAAAACAAAACTTATTACGTTGTCGGGTTGGGGCAATCCAACACATCAGCAATCAAGGCGTTGAAAAAATCAGGTGCGGATGTCCGTGTGTGGGATGATAATGTGGATAGCCTGAAAGGGTATGATGACACGATTATTCGATCCCCAGACAAGGTGCCTTGGTCAAAGATAAAGGCCGTTGTCACCGCGCCAGGGATTCCACCAAGCCATGACATTATTCAAACGGCGAATGAAAAAAATGTAAATGTCATTTGTGATATTGACCTTTATGCCCAATCGAATCCAAAATCTAAAATCATCGGTATTACGGGCACGAACGGAAAATCAACCGTGACGGCCCTAACTCATCATATTTTAAATGCCGATGGAAAGGCGCAAATGGGCGGCAATATCGGCGTTCCCGTGATGGATTTGAAATCCCGTATGGATTATACAGTTTTGGAATTATCATCCTATCAATTGGATCGTGCGCCTAATTTGGCTTGTGATGTGGCGTGTTTGTTGAATATCACCCCTGATCACCTAAATTGGCACGGGGATATGGATCATTATGTGGCGTCAAAGGCGAAGATGTTTGATGGCGCAGATACCAAAATCATATCCATTGACGATGATTATTCAAAATCAATTTTTGAAGGCCATGATCATGCAAAACCATTGAGCATTTACGCTGAGGATTTACCCTTTGGGAAACATGATTTTCCAAAAATGAAAGGCCCGCATAATTTTCAAAATTGTTTGGCGGCTTATTCTATTTGTCAGGCTTTGGACATTGATCATGATGTTATCATTGAACGGATCAAATCTTTTGAAGGCCTTAACCACCGTCAATTCCTGGTCAAAACAATTAATGGTATTCCCTATATTAATGACAGTAAGGCCACGAATGCGGAGGCCACAAAAATGGCCCTCCAATCCTATAATAAT
Source organism: Alphaproteobacteria bacterium (assembly GCA_030427215.1). Taxonomy (GTDB): domain Bacteria; phylum Pseudomonadota; class Alphaproteobacteria; order Micavibrionales; family UBA1664; genus UBA1664. Next base: position 1,620 of record JAUHXB010000247.1, read on the forward strand.
ATCATTTGGATTGCGGGGGGGCAGGCGAAAGATAGTGGCCTAGAGGGTATAGAAGACATGCTTTCATCTGTTCAAAAGGCATATTTATACGGGGCATGCGCGGATGAATTTGCCGCGTTTTTATCCGTTCGTGGGATTGAGGTTCAAACATGCCTAACCATGGATGAGGCGGTTATAATGGCGCATGAATATGCCCAAGATTTACGCGGTGAACCATCGGGGTCGCCGACTGTCCTGCTCTCCCCCGCCGCGGCATCTTATGACCAATATGATAATTTTGAACAACGCGGTGACCATTTCGCGGACCGCGTGTTGGGTTTGTGTGATGACTAACATCCTTTCCCCGCGCAGTGATAATCCGATTATTCGGTGGTGGCTATCAATAGATCGATTGTCATTTGGCATTATTATCAGCCTTATTATATTTGGCATTGTGATGGTTGCAACGGCATCACCGTCCGTGGCAGTGCGCATTGGGTTGCATGAATATCATTTTTTATTTCGGCATATTTTATTTTTGGCGCCTGCTTGTGCATTATTATTGGCCTCAACCATTTTAAACCACTCACAAATTTTAAAGGCCGCGGTTGCGATCTCAATCATCTCAATCATTGGTGTTGTGATGAGTTTGATTGGCGG
>JAUHXB010000248.1 GCA_030427215.1 Alphaproteobacteria bacterium
ACTTTAGCAGCAGCTACATCCGTTGGAATCGGCATAAATTCTTCTTCTGGGTACTTCGTAACAACTAATTCTAATCGGGCTGATTTTATAAAAAAAGGTTGGCTCAAGCAAAAACCTGACTAATTCGAAATCCCTAAGAAAAATGTAATTTTATTTTAAAGAAACCTTTTGCTTTTCCGCCAATTCACCACACCCTTTTTTGGCTAGGCGCATGAGCTGCGCGAATTGATCATCGGTGAATGAAAACTCCTCTGCGGTGGCCTGAATTTCGACAATACCGCCCTTGCCTGTTAAAACAAAATTCGCGTCGGCCTCGGCATTGGAATCTTCGATATAATCCAAATCCAAAACACTTTCGCCTTTATAAATTCCGCATGAAATGGCGGCGATTGAATCAACGACTGGGCTTTCGCTTAACAATCCGATTGTCATCAAATGTTTCACCGCCATCATCATGGCGACATATCCCCCCGTAATGGATGCCGTGCGTGTGCCGCCATCGGCCTGGATCACATCACAATCAATTTTAATTTGACGTTCGCCCAATTTTTCCATGTCGACAACCGCGCGAAGTGACCGCCCAATCAGACGTTGGATTTCTTGTGTCCGACCAGATTGTTTTCCGCGTGCGGCCTCGCGGTCCATGCGTGAATGGGTTGACCTTGGCAACATGCCATATTCCGCCGTCACCCATCCTTTACCCGTGCCCTTCATCCAACGCGGAACGTTTTCTTCGACAGATGCCGTGCATAAAACATGCGTGTCACCGCATTTAATCATGCATGATCCTTCGGCATGTTTTGTTACATTAAGGTCAATTTGAATGTCGCGCATTTGGTCATTTGATCGGTTTGATGGTCTGGTCATGGATTGTCTTTCTGTTATTTTTGTTTCTTTTACACGACAGAAGCACAGAGGCACAGAGTTTTTTTCTTTCGTTCACGCGAAGATCGCTAACAAGACGCCATGCTCGCAAAGAGATCAGAGAATAAAAAAAGCCATTGCGGTCTTTGCGTGTCCTTTGCGCTCTTGGCGTGAACGGTTACTATGCCTGCGGCGCTATATTGTCTTGAAATTATAAAGTGACATGACTATATTCCCACTATAGAAATTTAAAGAGGACAACTATGACTGAAAATACAGCCGAAAATCAAACACCAGAAGAAAATAACGAAATAGATAATGTTGAAAATCTGGAACAACCAACTCAAGATGATCCCATCGCGCAATTAACAAAAGAGCGCGATGATATGCGCGATAAAATGATGCGCGCCTTGGCGGAAGCGGATAACACACGCAAACGCGCGGAAAAAATGCAATCCGATACAACAAAATATGCGGTTGCTGGCTTTGCAAAAGATATGTTGGACATTGCCGATAATTTACGCCGTGCCTTGGACGCGATTTCCGAAGATCAATTGCAAGATGAAACGGTTAAATTATTGCATGAAGGCGTGGCGGCAACAGAACGTGTGATGCTATCCAATTTCGAAAAACACGGGATTACAAAAATTGAACCGACCTCGGGAAAATTTGATCCCAATTTCCATGAAGTGATGTTTGAAGGTCCCGCCGCAGGTGTCGAACCGGGCGAAATTATCCAATTGCTTGAGGCAGGATATGTTCTTCATGATCGCCTACTCCGCCCTGCGCGTGTTGGCGTTGCAAAAAGCGGTGAACCAACCGAACATAATGTGGATACGCAAGCCTAATTTATAAAAAACTCTGCGGGTCGATATCAATTGATAGGCGAACGGATGAAGGTACATCAACACGCGCGATCCAATCGCTCAATGTTTTTTGCAAATTAATTTTGCGGGATGATTGAATCAATAATCGTCGCCTGTGTTTCCCGCGTAACATCGCAAAAGGCGGTACGGCAGGTCCCATCACGATAAAATCATCGGATCGTGGTGCGGATTGGGCGAGTTTACGCCCCACACCCTCAACCGTTTTTTCATTTTTACCTGATAAAATAATCCCTGCCAACCGTGAACATGGCGGCATATCCGATAGTTGCCGTGCCTGCAATTCAGCATAGGTGAACGCATCACGGTCATTATTGGTTAGCGATTCCATGACGTCATTATCAGTCATATAACTTTGAATATAGACTTGCCCTTTGCGTCCATCTGATAAGACCTCACGTCCTGCGCGGCCTGCGACCTGATGCAATAATTGCCATGTCCGTTCCGCCGCGCGAAGGTCACCGCCCTTCATGCCCAAATCGGCATCAATAACACCA
>JAUHXB010000249.1 GCA_030427215.1 Alphaproteobacteria bacterium
TTGGTCAAAGCATTAGGAAATCCATGCGATCAAAAGGTTATGGTTCTGCTCAATGGGAATTGGTCAAGGAATATGCGCGCAATAAAGGTTTTAAAGTTATCTATCGTGGTGCCAACCCTGATAATATTGCTTCTTTAAAAGGAATTCAAAAAACAGGCGGTGTCTTGGCTGTAACTTCACCAGATTTGACAGGATGGGGCGAAACTGAGATGTATAGGTTTGATCTTTAGCTTAAGCTGTTTTAAGGCTTCTTGTGAAATCTTTTGAACCGCAAAGTCACGCAGAGTACGCAAAGTTTTTCTGTTTTCTGTTTCTCTGCGACCACTGCGTCTTCTCTGTAATTTCTGCGTGAACGCTTTATTATCTGTAGATTGCTGCGTCGCTTGCGCTCCTCGCAATGACGGATAAAAATAAACTTTGCGAGACTTTGCGTCCTTTGCGGTTTTCATCTAATATTCTACGAATTGAATTGCTATTAGTATTATTTGAAAGAAACATAATGGATACACAAACACGAAAGAAACTTCATAATTTTGATCCTACTATCCTAAGGGAATATGACATTCGTGGGATTGTTGGGAAAACTGTTACCGACGCTGATGCTTGGGCGATTGGGGCATCATTTGGAACGCTTGTCCGTCGTGCAGGCGGTAAACAAGTTTGTGTTGGATTTGACGGACGGCACTCATCACCCGCCTTATCTGCGTCGGTGGTTCTTGGGTTAAAAACTGTTGGAATTGATGTTGTTCGACTGCCTCTTGGGCCAACGCCCATGACCTATTTCGCCGCCAAAGATCGCCAATTTGATGGGGCAATTATGGTGACAGGATCGCATAATCCACCTGAATATAATGGGTTTAAAATGGTTCTACAGAATAAATCCGTTTATGGCGATACGATTCAACAAATCGGGCAAATCGCGGCCAGTGCAGATTGGATGGATGGACCAGAAGGTAAAGAAACCGAATTGGATATTCGCGCCGATTATATACGTCGCCTGATAAAAGATTTTGTCGCCAACACGAATAAAGATTTGCGTGTTGCATGGGATGCAGGGAACGGCGCTGCGGGCGCAGTTTTAAAGGATATTATTGACCTTTTGCCCGGAGATCATTTTGTAATTTATGATGACGTTGATGGGGATTTCCCCAATCACCACCCTGACCCAACTGTTGATAAAAACCTGATCGATTTGCAAAAACTGGTCATCGATAATCAATGTGATATCGGTATTGCCTTTGACGGTGATGGTGATCGTATCGGTATTGTGAATGAAAAAGCAGAGGTCATTCGATGTGATATATTAATGATTTTATATGCACGCGATGTTTTGAAACGCCATCCCGGTGCAACGATTATAGGGGATGTGAAATGCTCCCCTATTATGTTTGATGAAATTGCCAAAATGGGTGGTAATCCGGTAATGTGGAATACGGGGCACAGCCTTGTTAAAACCAAAATGGCAGAGGAAAAATCTCCGCTGGCTGGTGAATTGAGCGGCCATATTTTCTTTGGTGATAGCTGGTACGGATTTGACGATGCCCTATATTGTGCCATTCGTATTTTGAATGTGCTTGGTGCGGCGGATGGCGCTTTGTCATCATTAACTGCGGGTTTTCCAACTCTATGTTCATCTTCGGAAATTAGGTTGGAAGTTCCCGAAGACGATAAATTCGGAATTATTGATCGATTGGTGGCAAAGGCAACGGATCAGGCCAAGTCCGATGGTGCAAAAGTCATCGGTATTGACGGTGTGCGCGTTGAATATGATTTTGGTTGGTGGTTGATCCGCGCGTCAAACACTCAAAACGCGGTGACAATTCGGATGGAGGCAGACACAAAACAAAATTTAACCCACCTGTTTGACACTGTTCAAACGCTTGTAAGGTTTGAGGGATTAGACCTTAAAAACCCGATGGGTTAAATATCCATAACGCCCTTACGATTTCATAAGAAATATCATGTAACCTTAAATAATGGATGGTTACATACGTGTTTGTCTTTGGATATTCAAAATCTCAAAAATACGTTACACTGATTTGCAAATAACTTTTGTTAAATGGGAAGAACAAAATGGATGATCTGGTCGTTGAATTTATTGCGGAAACAAATGAAAGCCTTGGGCTTATTGATAATGATCTGATCGCGCTTGAACAAAATCCCAATGATAAGGCGATTATTGGAAATTTATTCCGCCTTGTTCACACCATCAAGGGAACATGTGGTTTTTTGGG
>JAUHXB010000250.1 GCA_030427215.1 Alphaproteobacteria bacterium
GGCTGACTGGTTGGCAACACCAGAAAACGCCGGATTAACTTTCATGATGTTAGGGTTTAGCGGTCTCTTCTTTGATGAAGGGCTTATGTTGATTGATTTTATCCTCATTCTTTCGTTTCTTTATATTTGGTGGCTATCAAAAAGGGGAACTGAACTTGCACACAAGGCCCCTGCATCTTCAGATTTAAAATCTGACCCAAATAATGTTGGCGGCGGACGATCTGCTAAACCAGAGGGTATTTTGTATTTGGGAAATACAAAAGATAATAGCAATGGTGAAATTTGGTTTACAAATGACGACATACGAACCCATTTTTTATATTTGGGAACAACGGGTGCCGGTAAAACCGAAGGGTTAAAATCGCTTGTGTCAAACTCCCTATGCTGGGGATCGGGGTTTGTTTATATTGATGGGAAGGCCGATACAGATTTATGGTCGTCTCTTTCATCTTTATGTCGCAGATTTGGCCGTGATGATGATTTAATGGTTCTCAATTACATGACGGGGAATTCGGATGTTGCCGCCCCATCAAATACATTGAACCCATTTTCCAGTGGTTCCGCCGGATATTTGACCAATATGTTGGTTACTTTAATGCCGGAGGCCGGAGGCGACAACGCAATGTGGAAGGAACGCGCGGTTTCCCTTTTGGGGTCTTTGATGCCTGCCTTAACATGGCTGCGCGATCATCGCGATATGCATTTATCAATCTCAAAAGTTCGTCAAGCGTTAAGCTTTGCAGAGATTATTAAGTTATCACGGAATCAAGAGTTACCAGACAAAAGACGTGAAGCGCTCAAAGATTATTTGAACGAATTACCCGGCTATGTTGATGCGGCCTTTGACGATGATGGCAAAGAAAAACCAATGGGGCCGGATGTCCCACAAACAGATACACAAGTTCCCATCCAACAACATGGCTATTTAACAATGCAATTTACACGGTCGTTGCAGTCGTTAGCCGATGATTATGGCTATATTTTTGATGTTGATAATGCCGATATTGATATGGTCGATATTGTTTTAAACCGTCGTATTTTGGTTGTTCTGATTCCTGCATTGGAAAAATCAGGGGACGAAATTGCAAACCTTGGTAAAATTATTTCTGCCACCCTAAAGGGCATGATGGGGATGACCCTTGGGGCCACGGTTGAAGGTGAATCTGCAAAAGTTATTGAGAACAAGCCGACCAATTCATCAACACCTTTTATGACGGTATTTGACGAGGTTGGGTATTACGTAACCGACGGTATGGCCGTTATGGCGGCACAGGCGCGATCTTTGGGATTCTCCCTTGTCTACGCAGCGCAGGATTTATCTGCCCTTGAAAAGCGCGTAAAAGAAGAGGCGCGATCAATCACCGCCAACTGTAACATCAAAATTTTTGGGAAATTATCTGACCCTGGCACGACTAAAAAATTCTTTGAAGATACGCTGGGGAAGGCCATTGTGTCACAGGTATCAGGACACAAAATGAACATGGGATCATTAAGTGGTGGGTTTGAAACACAAGATTCCGCTTCTCTCACATTCTATGATAAAATTGATTACGGATCAGCACAGGAATTTAAAGAGGGAGTGGCCGCGCTTGCTTATTCCAACGTTGTTGATGAAGTTCAGATTTTTTATTGTGCCTCACAAAAAGCAAAAGCAATGCGTGTCCAACGCATGCTGGGATTGAATAAAACAGATGAATACATCCTCAAAAATTTAAAAAATATAACAGCTCTACGTGATCGCCTTGTTCATAAAACATGGACGGCAACGAATGCAGATGTTTCGCAGAAAAAAGATGATCGAATGGATCTGGTTATTGCGGGACTTCAATCAGCAACAGAAAATGATCTTTCCGCAATTGAACAAGGGGCAATGGCGTTAACCCATTTATATACCACTGAAAACCCTGATGCCTTGCAAGTAAAAGACATTAAACCTGAGAAAAAGCACACCGAAAAAGACGATACTGGATCAAATGTTTCTTGGTCAGATATCATGTCTTCGCCCTCTGAAGAAAAACAAGATGAAGATGAAAAAGAATCTGGCAGTTCATCTAAATCTGTTGCACCAAGCGATTTTAATGTTGAAGAGGCCATCCAAGAAAAAGCCGAAAGTGGCATGACTATCCTGCCAGAAAATTTATCAGAGGATGTTCAAAAAATCCTAAAAGATGCGGCGGAAACATTAACAGCAGGGTTATTTACACCCCCATCTCTTGATCGCTATTCCCAAGGT
>JAUHXB010000021.1 GCA_030427215.1 Alphaproteobacteria bacterium
GGTTAAGTCCTGTGGGATTAAAGTGATATTGTCATCACCGATTTTATCTGCAAGATCCTCTAAACCACCAACAGTTCTTGCCAATGCAACGATATGGTGACCTTGATCTGCTAAATTTAAACAAACTTCATGCCCTATACCGCGCGAGGCACCAGTTACAATCGTAACAGGTCTATTCATTTGCAGGTGATCCTTCAATTAAATCTTTAATTTTATCCTGATTTTCAATCAAAACATCAATGGCTTGCCGTTGTATATCGTCATAACCAGTGCGATCTTTTGCTGGGTCTTCTTCTGTTGTTTCTGCTGCCTCTTCATCCGTACCTGCAACGGAAGGGCCATTATTTTCACCTGTTAAATCTTTCAAAGGATCTAACTCGTCTTCTTCGGGTTTTTCATTAGACCTGTTCCATGATTCAGGCATAAATCCAACCATAATTTCAGAAAGATATTCAACATAGGAATAAGTATTGGATGTGCCGAACCATTCGTCTTTTTCTTTTTCGTCCATCAAAATATGAAATGGAAGGTATAAAAGCCCAATCAGAAGAAGCCCACGACCAATCCCAAATAAAACGCCAAGTGATCTGTCTACTGGACCAAGCCCAATGGCATGCACTGACTTTGCAATCCAATGTGATATAAGAGACAACAAAATAAGCGTTACAACGAAAACACCGATATAGGCAATGACAGAGGCGGCAATATCGTATGGTATGATACTCCACAACCTTTCTTTTTCAGGATTTTCAATGTCACTGGTTAACCATAAATATAAGCCATCAGTAAATTTTGGCGCTATTGTAAGCGATGAAAAAAACGCGCCACCAAGGCCAAAAATTGTTAAAACTTCTCGTACCAATCCGCGCAAAAAGGCCACAACAGATGAAATTAAAATAATGACAATGACAACAATATCTAAAATAATCGCAAAATCCATAAAATTAGTGTTAGAAAATGCGCTATACTATTGCAAGCAAAAACAACAAATTTTTCTAAAATAGATAGAGCTTAGATTCGTTTATATGTCCGACAATGTCATGCGTTGATGCGTCTTTTAACACATAGAATGGCCGTTCATATGATTTTGAGAGTAGTTCCGCTATAACAGACTGGTCTGTATGAGATAAAGCATAAAAATTATGATCTAATTCAATGATAATATCATTTGTGGTTTGTTTATTCCAAAAATGGCCGACTTTACGATTATAAATTGATTCAATAATGTTTGCTTGTTTTAAATTATCAACAAAATCTGCTGGCTTAAGGCCTTCAATATCATAAAATAACGATTTTTTTCGGTTGGCCCCTGGTTTCACAATATTTGTATCGTTAAGAATAGATGGATTATAATTTTGGCCTTTCCAATGGTTATCCGGCCATTCGACAGGGGGTAAAAGGCCAAAAAACCACCCCTCCTTTGGGCCTGACATAGCCGCAGAAGGAGAAAAAACGAATAAAAATAATATTATAGTAAAATAGCGCATAATCATCATAGTAACATATAAAATTAAACACACATTAACACAATATGGTTATACTATTTTTATGATAGATGCACTTAATACATCCATTCAAGGATTACAAAAATCATCCCTAAACGTTGCCAAGGCGGCTGATAATATTGTCAATCCACAACGAGGAACAGAAATTGTTGAAGATATTGTCGATATTAAGGTGAATCAGCAAAATTTCGAAGCGAATGCGCTTGTATTAAAAACTATTAAAGAACTTCAAGAAACGTTATTCAATTCAATAGACATTGACGTTTAATCTATATTTTAACGAATTTACCATCTGATCGCTATCGCGACCTTCTTAACTAGTTATTAAAATAGATGGGATATAATTAAAATTGTATATATTTATTTTTTATAAAGGATTAGGGATATGAAAACATCTTTTAAAATGCTTTTACTGGCTGGTTTATCGACCATGGTCTTGACGTCATGCTTACCTGAAGATAGCAGCGTTGATGCGGTTGGTGTAGAAAGCGAACGTGTAGAGTCGCTCTCAACCTATTACGCGCAGAGCTTTTCACAATATGCGAACAGCTCTCTCAATGCTTTAATTGAAAGCCCTTTATGGAAGACCCAAACAATTGTTGAGGGGGCTATTAACCTTAACACTATGGCGTTTGGTAATTTGGATCTGGGCAATGCAGAAGACATGTTACATTCGGCCTATTGTCGCATTGGTGCCGACAGTGAACCCCATTTGATCACATGGTTTGAAAGCGTCAGTGACGAAGGCGATTTAGAAATGAAGGGTCTGAGTGACAATGCCGCTGGTATTGTCAATAATAAAGTCAAAACCGTGATGTCAGGTGATTTATACGGTATTGCCTCAGTTGACGATACTGGCGTTCGCATTGTTATGAGTGACGGCAACGAAAAGGCATTATCTGGCGCGTGTGAGAATTTAAACATTCCAAGAGGATCAGCTGTTGCGGTTGTAAAGCTTGATGCACCAGAAGAAGTTGTAACAGCACAAAACAGAACATTTACAAGAGCCGAAAATTGCCCCGTCGGTCAATCAGGGACAATCACACAACAAATTAACGCAATGGTTCTACCTGATGGGATGATCACCGTTGGTGGTAACGTGTATAACACTGAGGGCGATCTTATATCCTCAAATGATCCAAATTGGTCTGTTCTCTCAAACGTCTGTCTTAATGATATTACGGTGGCAAGCATCACGCCCCCAGCAATCAATACAGATACGTCACAATTTGCAAATGTTCAAAATTTTGAACAAGTCGCTGAAGAGGCAAGAGAAAACCCCGGTGATCCAATCACTTATCGTGATGATGGAACAGTGCAACCTGAATTTGATGAAGATTCAATATGTCATGAAAGCCGCGAATTGAACATTGCTTATGTCGTAGACGCAAGTCGATCAATTAGCGACGATGAGTGGGACAACATGAACAGGTTTATTAAGGCATTCCATAGAGATCTGCCCAATGTACAATATTCGACTACGACTACTTTTACTTCGAATGTGTCTACAGAGATTCCTAACAACGCCTCAATGATGAGCTTAATAGAAAATGATGGATCATTAAGAAGGCGAGATGAAGGTGGAACAAATATTGGAGATGCATTAAATAATTCTTACAAATTAACGAACAACTTCCTTACTCAAGAATATTATGAGCCCATTGAGAGGCTTTATAAATATGAAATAGGTTATGACCAGTATAATCCATCTACTACGGCCAGACGACAACTTCAACGATTTCAAAGTCAACATAGAGACTGGCGCCAAGATTACATTGATAGCACGATCACAATATTGATTACTGATGGAAAACATAATTACGGAAGTAATCCGATTCCCAAGGCAAATCAATTAAGAGAGATGTCAAATATGTTCGTCATTGGAATTGGTGATGAAGTTGATCAGGAAGCTTTACAACAAATCTCATGTCGTTCAGATAACTATGAATATGTTGATAGCTATGCTGACCTTCGTTCAAATGGCCGTGATATTTTAGATAGAGTGTGCAGTCGTAGAGCTATTGCAACAACATGTGATGGCGAGTTTTCAAATCCAGAGAACGAAACCGAGACTGTGACAGAAGAAACAACTGAGACTGTTGAAACTGAAACGACAGAAACCGAAGTGGTCGAAACGGTAGATACAGAGTTTGTATGGCGTACAGATGCTCTGGATCGTTTTGAGGAATTAAAGGATGAAATCAAACGTTTCGAAGATAGAAATTATAGCTCTTATAGAAAAAAACGAGATAAATCTCGAGAGGCTGCAATAAAAAGAGCGCAAGAGCGATCAGCAGAAGAAGCCGCAAAAAAGGCAGCTCGAACTCCAGAAGAGGTTGCAGCAGATAATGCGGCAGAGCAAAGACGTCAGGAGGAAGCTGAAATAAGACGTCAAGAAGCGATAGAGCGCAGCCAACAAAGAGCGGAAGAACGAAGAAGAGAGCAGCAAAGAGAGCAGGCGCGCATTAACAGGCTAGATTAAATTTTAAAATCTAACTATTTCGATTGGGCCGCGACAACAACACAATCGCGGCCTTTTTTCTTGGCTTGGTAAAGTGCTTGATCAGCTCTAGAAACCCAATCTGTAATCTCTTCGTCTTGAATGGTTTGAGCAACACCCGCAGAAATTGTAACGCGGGTTAACGTTTCGCCAGTATGGCGATTTTTAATCTCTTTATTTTTGATTGATTCGCGCAAAATATTCGCAATTTTTGCGCCGCCATCTTGATCGGTCTCTGGTAATAAAATCACAAATTCTTCGCCGCCATAACGACAAGAGAAATCGCGCCCTTTCAGGCTTTCTTGGAATGTTTTTGCAACAAGGCGTAAAACCTGATCACCAATTTGATGACCATAAGCATCATTGAATGATTTGAAATGGTCAATATCAATGAATATCATCGAAAGTGGCTTTTTATTCTCACGAGCTTCACCAACCAAACGTACAATTTCCAAATCAAATTTCTTACGGTTTCCTATACCAGTTAAAGAATCGGTATATGCCTCTTCCTTCACCGCTTCCATTTCCTTTTTCAATTCGGTCATAGTTTCGGATGATCGTTCCAATTTTGTTTCCAAAACATGGTTTTCGGATACCATTTTTTGTGTTTCTGAAATCACTGTTCCTAATAAGTTTCTTAACTCATCTGGGCTAACCGCTTTTGCGATGTCTGATGAAATATTGTTAATTGATCCTGAAAACCCATGATTTGAATTTTTGAAATCGTCAACCATGTTATCAACATTTGAAATTGTTTCATCAAATATGATTTCGGCTCTTTCCAATGCCTCTTTAGAGTGGTTTGTATTCAGTAGCCTGTTATAAAGTTCTAAACATCGATCAAGGTTTAAATCAAAATTCTGCGATACCATAATATCAATGGAACGAACAACTTCAGGGTTATTACCACTATAATAATTATAGAAAAGCTCGTACAAATACGGTGTGCATGGTAAAGATTCCGCTTTTATGCGATTCATAGCAGATTTTGCGAAATCTTCCGCCTGATCAATTGAATGTGTATAGGTATCTTGCATCTTTAACTATAGTAATATCTGGTTCAAATTAATAAAGCTTTAAATCCATTTTGATGATGGGTCAAATTTTTCGTTGGGCGCATCTTTTAATGCGGGCAATACGTCATCAATCTTATCAACGGTAATAAATGTCTTTTTATCATCCTCGCGCATAAACCCTTCATCAACGATATGGTCAACCATAGATAAGAAGGACGTCCAATAATCCTTTAAATTACAAATAATAATGGGCATATCGTGAATCCCCAATTGGCGCCATGTGATGATTTCGCATGTTTCGTCCAATGTGCCAATGCCGCCAGGTAAAACAAGGAATGCATCAGAATGATCAACCATCATTTGTTTGCGCACATGCATCGTTTCAACAACATGTAATTCGGTTAGCGCAGTATGTTGAATTTCACGATCGGCGATATGCGATGGTATAATTCCCGTGACTTCACCACCATGCTTCATAACGGAATCGGCAATGATTCCCATTAGGCCAGCTTTACCACCACCATAAACTAGGCGGATATTATTTTCGGCTAAGATTTTACCCATCTTGTGTGCTGCGTCTTTAAAATCCTCATCAACCTGTATGGATGACCCGCAATACACACAAAGTGATTTGATATCGTTCATTAATTATTTTCCTATTTCAAATATTAGGCTATATAGTAACTGAGCCATAAATAGAGAGCAAAGCCAAAATGAACCAAGAATTTATTGATAGCCTTAAAAAAGTCAAAGAAACCCTCATCCCACCCATTCATCCCGCTGGATGGCCATTTATTGTGGGATTTGCATTTGCAACAATTATCCTATCATGGATATGGGAACCATTGGGCATTATTGCGTTTGTTGTTACCGTTTGGTGTTTCTATTTTTTCCGTGATCCTGCACGTGTGACGCCAGATCGCGAGGGTCTTATTGTGTCCCCCGCATGCGGTCATGTGTCGCACATCACCGAGAAAGTGACATTGCCTGTTGAGCTAGATCAGGCGCAGAATAAGAAAAATGACTACACGCGTGTATCTATTTTCCTGAATGTCTTTGACGTTCATGTGAACCGTTTTCCAATTGCAGGGAAGGTTATTCAAAAGGAATATAAGGAAGGCGCATTTGTGAATGCGGCTTTTGATAAAGCATCCGAAGAAAACGAACGCGCCGCCATTTTGTTTGAAACCGACTATAAGGATAAAAAACATGAAATGGCCGTCGTTCAAATTGCGGGATGGGTCGCCCGCCGTATTTTATGTGATGCCGATAAGGGATCAGAATATAAAGCAGGTGAACGATTTGGCATTATCCGATTTGGAAGTCGTACTGACGTTTATTTACCAAAGGGTGTCAACCCAATGGTTAGCGTTGGGCAACGCATGATTGAGGGCGAAACCGTTTTGGCCGATTTCGCATCAAAAGAAAAAACGCGCATTGGTAATATTCGATAATAAATCATGTTGCATAAATTTTTCATTACCGACCCCGATAAGGATGATAACAAGGCGAAAGATAACCATCTTCGCAAATTAATTCCGAATCTCATTACTCTTGGGTCAATGGTATGTGGATTAACCGCCATTCAAATGGGGATTGCCGAAAATTGGAAAAATGCAGTTTTGTTGATCCTTGTTGCCACCATACTTGATACAATGGATGGTGCAATCGCAAGGTTGTTAAACGCCACCAGCAAATTTGGCGCAGAATTGGACAGCCTAGCTGATTTCTTATCCTTCGGTGTTGCACCCGCCACGGTCATGTATTTATGGATTTTAAACGATATTGGGCAAATTGGATGGATTGCGGCGCTTGTTTTTGTTATTGCATCCGCCCTTCGTTTGGCACGGTTTAATGCCCAATCGGAAATTCAGGATGAAAAACCCGAATGGGGTAAATATTTTTTTAGCGGTGTGCCCGCCCCCGCGGGATCAGGCATCATGCTGTTGCCCATTATCATGTATTTGCAATTGGATACGGATTTATCCGATTATAATATCGGCACACCCATCATTGCCATTTGGGTCATGATTGTTGCGGGATTAATGGTAAGTAACATTCCAACATTTTCATCCAAACAAATTCGCCTGCCTTCAATTGGGCTTATCCCATCTTTGGCGGTGATTGGGTTATTTATCGCCTTGCTTGTTCATGCACCTTGGATCACGCTAACCATTTCAGGGGTTTTCTATGCCCTCTTAATTCCGGTATCTTACCGCGTATATAAAGCGCGCGAAAAAAGAGCATCAAACGGTGTTTGATTCAATAATTCGCCCTATCATTGACCCGCCGCTTAATCGGTTTGCGCTAGCTTTTCAAAATTCAAAAATAGCGGGAACACATATCACATTGTTCGGTTTTTCTATGGGCATCGCCGCTTGTGGATTTGCCTTCGCCCAAGATTACATTTTGGCACTTGCTTTTTTAATCTTAAACCGTTTGTGCGATGGTTTAGATGGGCCTGTTGCCCGTGCTAAAGGGCAAGCATCTGATTTTGGTGGGTATTTAGACATTTTATGCGATTTCACGATCTATGCGGGGTTTCCATTGGCGTTTGGATTGGGTATTGGCACAATTGAATCCATCACCGCATCCGCATTTGTTTTATTTTCAATTATTGGAACGGGTGTGTCATTTTTGGCTTATGCAATCATTTGCGCCAAGCGAGGCATTGATACCGATCAACAAGGCAAAAAAACATTTTATTTTTCTAATGGATTAATGGAAGGCACAGAAACAATCATATTTATGATATTGCTCTGCCTGCTTCCGCATTATTTCACGGTAATAAGCTTAGTATTTGGCGTGTTATGCGTGCTCACAACATTAATGCGAATCCGTATGGCCTATGTGGTTTTTAAATAATTCTTGCATTGTCTCCCTTGTTTCGACTATAACTCTGCCTAAGAAAGAAATTTCTTAATATTTTAACCTTCCTAATCCCATGCATATGACAGGATTGGGTATAAACCGAAAGGATATCATATGCCATTATATGAAACCGTGTTTATTGCACGGCAAGACCTGACATCGGCACAAGTTGACGAGCTGTCTGCCACATTTGCAAAAATTATCACCGATGGTGAAGGTAAAGTTGAAAAAACCGATAATTGGGGTTTGAAAACTTTGGCCTATCGCATTCAAAAAAATAAAAAAGGTCATTATGTATTGATGAATCTTGATACGCCTGCTCCGGCTTTGTTGGAAATGGAACGTCAAATTCGCCTTAACGAAGACATTTTGCGTTACATGACAGTTAAGGTTGATGAGTTCACCGAAGAAACAACAGAAGAGAAGGAGGCCGCGTAATGTCAACACAAGATTCAAAAGCTCCATTTTTCCGTCGTAAAAAAACATGTCCTTTCACAGGTCCAAATGCGCCGAAAATTGATTGGAAAGACACAAAAACCTTATCACGCTTTATTTCAGAGCGCGGTAAAATCATGCCGACACGAATTACATATGTGTCACCTAAAAAACAGCGTGAATTAGCCCGTGCAATTAAGCGTGCGCGTTTTATGGCGTTGATGCCGTATTTGCGTGACGAACCATCAGAAAGAGGGAGATCATAAATCATGCAAGTTATTTTATTAGAACGTGTTGAGAGATTAGGTCACCTTGGTGACGAAGTTTCAGTGAAACCAGGTTTTGCGCGTAATTTCTTATTACCTCAAGGCAAGGCACTTCGTGCAACGCCTGATAACATCGCTTATTTCGAAAAAGAGAGAAAAGCGATTGAGGCAACGAATGACAAAAAACGTGATGCAGCGCAAGCTGATGCCAAGAAAATCGAGGGTTTAACCGTTGATTTGATCCGTCAAGCATCAGAAGGTGGTCAACTTTATGGTTCTGTTGCCGCCCGTGATATTGCAGAGGCCGTTCGCGGATCATCTGAAATCACCGTGCGTCGAGGCCAGGTTGATTTGAACATCAATTTGAAGACGATTGGTTTGTTTACGGTTCCTGTGACGCTTCACCCAGAGGTTAAGGTTGACGTGACCGTGAATATTGCCAGAACAGGTGATGAGGCAAAAATTCAACGTGAAACTGGAAAGGCGCTTATTGCACAAAATGATGTGGATGAAGAGCCAACTCAATCCGTGGGTGAGCAAGAGCCGTCAACAGAGTCAGAGGTTGCCGAAACTAATGAAGAAGAAACAGCCGCTTAAAGTTCGGTGATTAAATTCGATTTATAAAAACCCCGTCATTTACGGGGTTTTTTCTATTCAGTCATTGTGAATGTTATGATGCTTGCCCCATTATCATTTTGAATTGTGAATGATAATTGACGATTATTGGAATAATATTTATTGGCTGATTGCAAAGAGTTGGACCACCCCAAATTAGACAGGCTATCGGAATAAAAATTTTGAATATTTGTGTTTGAGGGACAACTATCTTCACACAAAATTGTGGCCTCAACGATCTGACCTTGTGGCTTATCAAAGATCAGTAAGCTGTCTGTAACATAGGAAAATTGTGGCATTACAGGAATATCATTTATATAAGGTATAGCTTCATTAGCACGAACAATAGTGACAGATAAAAGTAGCAAGCCAATTGATAAGAACAATTTCATGAATAACAGTTTATCCCTGTTTTGCGGGGCAGTAAAATGTTGATCGCCCTGATTGCGTGATTTTTTTGATGATATCACCCGTTTCTGGGCATAGTTGGCCTTCCCGGCCATAAACTTTAAAGGAATGTTGGAAATATCCCATCGTGCCATCGGTTTGTTTGTGATCACGGAGGGATGACCCACCCGATTTTATAGCGTCTTTTAAAACCTGCTTGATTGCATGAACAAGATTTTCACATTGTGATAGCGTTAATGTGCAGGACTGTTGTGTTGGGTTAATCTCCGCTATATAAAGAGCTTCACAGGCATAGATATTGCCAACACCTGAAACAATATGCTGATCCAACAAAGATGTCTTAATTGGCGTTTTTTTATTATCCAATTTTGCCTTTAAATGATCGGCATGAAAAATGTTACTCAATGGTTCAACACCCATTTTGCTAAAACTTTGGTGATGGTGTTCTTCACCAGTTTTGACAAAAAACATCATTCCAAATCGTCTTGGGTCGTTATAAACGATTTTGTGGTTTTCCGTTTCAATCACAACATGGTCATGTTTCTTGACCTGTTTTGGGTTGATGGTGAAACTGCCGCTCATCCCTAAATGAACAACTAATGTTTCATTGCTGTCTAGATCAATCCAAATATATTTTCCGCGACGACGAAGGTTTTGGCATCGCCGATTTTGCAGTCGCTCGTCCATCTGATCGGGAAAAGGTGTTCTTAGGTTAGCGCGATTCAAACGAACCTTCTTAATAATTGAACCAGATAAAACAGGCTCCAAGCCATTTTTAACAGTTTCAACCTCTGGAAGTTCAGGCATTCAAAGCCGTAGCCGTTTTAATAAATTCATCCATTTGAGAGGCGATCATTTTTTGAAATTTTTCATTTTTCAAATGATCGGAATCATCAAAATTATCATTACCCCCAACCGCAACTTGCGTGGGAATAACATGCACACCGATATTTGATAGCATTGTACGGAGTGGGGTTAGCCCACGTAATCCACCCAAAGGTCCAGGGGACACAGCCGCAATTGCAGCAATTTTCCCTTTATACGCAGATAAAATCGGTTCATCCTTTTCATGGGGGCGTGACATCCAATCAATCATGTTTTTAACAAGTGGAGTAAATGTCGAGTTGTATTCAGGCGACGAAATAAAAAATCCATCACATGATTGAAATTTTTCTTTTAGTTTTTTTGCGTTGTCGGGTATGCCATTTTCCAATTCCCAATCGGTGCAATAGAGTGGCATCTCAAAATCTTTCATATCTATAAATTCGACATCAGCGCCTTTATCTTTTGCAACATTAAGCGCGTGTTTCGCGAGTTTCTTGTTAAGGGAATTTTTGCTGGCGCTGCCAGACATGAAAATAAGTTTTGTCATTAATCATAGTCTTTCTTTGAGAATTTTTATTTTATATAGAGCGTGATCTAAAAAAGAAAAGGACATTACATTCCTCCACCGCCGCCTTGTCCTGGTTTTTGAACGGGTGAGATGTTTTTTGCTTTAAATCCTTTATTATCACCTGCACCACCTTGGGAATAGCGATCAAGAGATGGGGGTGTAAATAACCCTGCTGTTAATGTTTCCGCCGCATCTTTTAGGATTTTTTGAACATCCTCTGATAAATTTTCTGGCAGGATAGTCATGCCACTTTCAGCTTTTTCTTGGATGGCCTCT
>JAUHXB010000251.1 GCA_030427215.1 Alphaproteobacteria bacterium
GTTATTTGATAACGTCACCACCCTATCGCTATTAACTGATAAAACACCAGTAGAGACCCCTCCAAGAATTGTTTCGGTGAAACGGCGACGAAAATCCATTTGCGTATTGGCATCCATCAAATCACTTTGTTGTGTTTCAATTTGTTCTGTCATTCGGTTAAAGGCATGACCTAAAACCTTAAACTCATCCACCGCATAAGACGGATCAACACGCACACTCAAATCCCCTTCACGCGCTTGTTCAGACGCATTAATCAAATCCGTAATAGGGCGCATCAATCGCCGAGCAAAAGACAGACCAAACCATGTTGCAGCCACCGTTAATAGCAATGTCACAACAACATAAATTGACGTTAATAAGATTTGTAACCGCGTACTATATTTTTGTAATTGTTGATATTGCGCCACACCTTCACGAGCGCGTTCAACATGACCTAAGACCTTTGGATCAATTGCGCGTTCAACATATCCAAAAAGATTAAGATAGTTATTGAGTTTGATGAGGGCGCTCATTCCTTCTTGCCCTTTTTCGGTGGTTACAACATCCCCCGCAATTGCCTGATCCATGTGTGTTGGTAAAACATCCAACGGTTTAAAATCTCTATCAAAAGAGGCCTGTGCTATAATCCGTCCACCAGGCGTAAAGAGGTGAATATTAGAAAAATTACGCAAGAAACTTTGCGTTTCCAACATTTTTTGCATCGCCTCATCATTACCCGTTAAGATCGCCGCTTGACGATCCAAATCGTTTCCCATTGCCAAAACATCGGCCTTAATTAATTTTTGGTTTTCTTGCAGATACGCTTCGGCAACGGCTTGAGATTCAAAAATCGCGGTTCGCACGCGATCATCCAACCATCCATGAAGCCCCAGATAGAAAAATCCAACAGAAAACACCGCCATAAACATCGCAGGCAGCGCCGCCAATAACGAAAAGACAAAGACCAATCGAATATGGAGGTTGGATCCGACAATGCCTCGTTTTCGCCTGATATAAAGCGCAATAATGCGCCGGCTGACCAAAACCAGTAATGTCAGCAAAATAATGAGGTTAATATTTAAAAGGACAATTAATCCATTCGAACTGTCACCAAATGGAGGGACATTGGTTAACGCCGCATAGGTCAATACGCCACATACCGCGCCAAGCCCTATTAAAATCGTCACAAGGCGATTCATCAACGCCTTACGATTAAGCCAAATACGCGCAGTTCGCTTAAATCGATTTAGAAATTGGGAATGGTTTGACATTGTTTTTTGCATTTATACTATTCTTTTAATGACTTTTTCGCTATTTTCCAAGAGTTATGCGTATTTCAACATTAATTGCGACATTTTTTTACAGCGGATACCTGAAACCCGCATCTGGAACATGGGGTACATTGGCCTCCCTACCCTTATGTTTAGTGGTCACATATCAGTTTGGATTATGGGGTATCGTCATTGGCGCATCATTATTATTTACAACCGGCCTGTGGGCCTCGCATCAATATGAAATTGAAACGGGGGAACATGACAGTTCCCGCATCGTGATTGACGAGGCCGCGGGCATGATGATTGCCTGTATCCCTCTCACAGTTTCATTTGACTGGATAACAATTGTCGTATGCTTTGCCCTATTCCGGTTATTTGACGCCGTCAAAAAAGGCCCTGTTGGGTGGTTGGATAACAATATCAATGGCGCATTAGGCGTGATGATTGACGATATCGCCGCGGGGTTAATGACCGCAATTATTGTTTTAGGATTTTTTAAATGGATGATTTAATTCAAAAGCTTTTTCAATTATTAGACAAACATCAATTCAAAATCGCCACGGCCGAAAGTTGCACAGGTGGAATGATCGCCGCAGCAATTACCGATTTGGCGGGATCATCCGCCTATTTTGACCGTGGGTTTGTGACCTATTCTAACGAGGCAAAAATTGAGATGTTGGATGTTCACCCCCTCACACTTGAACGATTTGGTGCAGTCAGCGAACAAACCGCAAGGTTAATGGCACGCGGTGCATACGCTCATTCAAACGCAGATATCGCCGTATCCGTGACAGGAATTGCAGGGCCAGGCGGTGGATCAGATGAAAAACCAATCGGGACGGTCTATATCGGCCTATCCACCGATGATCACGCCGAGGTTCACCATCATGTTTTTAAGGGTGATCGCAACGATGTGCGGGAGCAGACCGTGGAGAAAACTGTACAACATGTGATTGACTAT
>JAUHXB010000252.1 GCA_030427215.1 Alphaproteobacteria bacterium
TTGACCACAAAGATGATGGGTCGCCTGTTACAATTGCTGACGCGGCATCCGAACTAATAATAATTGATGGCATTAAATTACTGACACCTGATATTCCTATTATCGCCGAAGAATTATATGAGGCAGGGAATGCACCTGATATTTCACAATCAGAATATTTCTGGTTGGTTGATCCGTTAGATGGGACGAAAGAATTTATCAAGGGATCGCCAAGTTTTGTTATTAACATCGCACTCATACATAATTGTACGCCTGTGTTTGGAATGGTGTACGTGCCTGTGTCTGATGATTTATATTATGGTGGAAAAGCTTTGGGTGTGTATTTGAATGACAAGCCGATTACGACCAAACCCTATGACCCTCAAATCGGCCTAATGATGATCGGACGGCAAGGACAAAAATCTTTACCACAAATACAACAAGCTCTTGGTGATGCTCACAAAATCACATCCTTTGTCACCCAAGGATCATCCATAAAATTTTGTATGGTTGCCGATGGGACGGCACATTTTTATCCGCGATTTGTACCCACTTACGAATGGGATACGGCGGCGGCTCATGCGATGTTATTAGAATTGGATGGTGATATTGTTGATTTTAAAACGGGAAAAACATTGCAATATCGAAAGCACAATTTTTTAAATGGGTATGTTTTGACGGCAACCAATCAAATTCTATCTCTGTTTCCAGATTTAAAAATTCGCGCGTGATTTCATTGCTGTTGCCAATGTTGAATCATCCAAATATTCAACTTCACCTCCAATAGGTACGCCATAGGCCAATCGCGATATTTGGATATCTGGTTTAACCGTGCGTATTTGTTCGGCGATATAATGGGCCGTGGCCTGTCCGTCCACTGTTGCGCCCAACGCCATAATAATTTCAGTGACATTATCCAAACGGTTTAACAATGATTTGATATTAAGCTTATCAGGGGTAATACCATCTAATGCGGACAATACGCCACCAATCACATGATAATGACCATCATAAAACCCTGTGCGTTCCATGGCCCATATGTCACCAACCGATTGAATGACACAGATTTTGGACGCGTCTTTATGTTTATGCGTGCAGATCGTACAGGGGTCATGTACGTCCAAATTCCCACATAACGTACAGGCATGTACAGTTTCTTTAGCAAAAGCTAAAGCTTGTTCTAAAGGCGCCATATTCAAGTCTTTATCGGAAAGAAGGTGCAACGCAATGCGACGCGCGGATCGTGTCCCAACGCTTGGTAATTTTGCCAATTTTTTGACTAAATTTTCAATGGCATCAGGTGATTTTTGCATTAAAATTTTAACGCCTTTAATTGTTGAACACTGCTCAACTTTCTTAATTGATCCATCACATCAGTGGCGATTTCACCATCGATCGAAACCAAAGCGACAGCCTCTTTCTTACCCTTTATGCGACCCAAACGGAAATCTGCGATATTAACGCCTGCTGTTCCTAAAATTGTGCCAATTCCACCAATCAACCCGGGTGTATCGTCATTGCGTATAAATAACATAGATGGGCTAACCACCGCTTCAACAGGAACACCGTCAATGGATACAATACGCGGGTCACGCCCTGCAAATAATGTTCCTGTAATTTCTTTATCGCGTGTTTCGGTTTTAATTTTTAAACGGATGGCGGTGATGAGTTCGCCCGCATTATCATTTTCCGTTGTTGCAATATCTATTCCGCGCGATTGTGCGATTGCGGGGGCAGATACCATGTTTACCTCCGCCATGGATTGTTTTAAAACGGATGCGACTATCATTGCGGTCAGCGGTTTTGTGTTTAAGCCTGCGGCCTTACCCAAAAATTCAATTTTTATAGATTGAATCGCATTGTCCGTGATTTGTCCCATCATTAACCCTATCTGTTCGCTTAATGCCAAATAAGGTTTTAATTTTGGCGCGTCTTCGGCCGTTATCGATGGCATATTGAGCGCATTCACAATCGCGCCATTGACCAAATAATCGGCAATTTGTTCCGCGACCTGTATGGCGACATTATCTTGTGCCTCAACTGTACTTGCCCCAAGATGAGGCGTACAGATCACCTTTTCATGACCAAATAACGCGTTTTCTTTTGCTGGTTCTTGCTCAAATACATCCAATGCCGCGCCAGCTACTTTGCCGTCGTTCAAGGCCTCTAGCAAATCGGTCTCAACAATTAACCCGCCTCGGGCGACATTCATGATGCGTACACCATCTTTCATTT
>JAUHXB010000253.1 GCA_030427215.1 Alphaproteobacteria bacterium
GTGTCTGATCGTGAAAGCGGATTATCGCACAAGTATATTCAGAATCGTCAACATCGATAAGTTCTTGTGCAATTGTCTGTTGGGTTTTATATCGGTTCTTTAAGAGAGAAAGATGGTCGGATGTACGAATAACGTGAATATTTTTTGATCCCCAAGACTGCCGTGGCTTAATAATAATGGGGAGGTCGTCATTTAATGTTTCGTCCAGCCATTTTGTTTTTGGCGTTGGAAATCCATTGGATTCTAACCATTTTGCAGTTTCATATTTGTCTGTAAAACGTTGGATGATGTCTTGTGTGTTCATCAAAAGATCAAGACCAGAGACATCAGATAATGACAGAGCTATCAATTCAGGCTCACTTGTTGGAATAATAATTGGGTTGTCCAGTGATGTTGATAGTGTCTTGAGCGTATCTAGGTAACTATCGTCGCTTGCATAGGGAAGTTTAAATACATCATGACAATCAATCATGGCCGGCCATTGGCCGTTTGCGTCCGTCCCATATGTTTTTTCGTTAGGAAAATTTTCGTTTAAAATGCGAATGATAGCATTGCCAATATCGCCATTTGCACCAGTGACTAAAAAATTATTCATGGGCGGAGAATAGGATCAGTTATTCTTTTATGCAAGTGCAATGATTTGACATGCTCATCTAATACATGCTATCAAAAAATGAATTAATAGGGGTTTTTAATGACAGAATTTACACTTGGACGCCACAAAATTGGAGGCGACAATCCTGCTTACGTTATTGCGGAACTATCCGCTAATCATAATCAGAGTTATGGTAAGGCTGTTGAAATTATCCACGCTGCGAAAAAAGTGGGTGTTCATGGCATAAAAGTCCAAACATACACACCCGATACAATTACATTAAATAGCCGTAAGGCCCCGTTTATTGTGAAGGGCGGCACACCATGGGATGGCCGTTCATTGCATGATTTATATGGTGACGCCTACACGCCATGGGAGTGGCAGCCAGATTTACAAAAAATAGCAAATGACTTTGGGCTGGACTTTTTCTCATCACCATTTGATGTCACGGCCGTTGATTTTTTGGAAAACATGGATGTTCCATTTTATAAAATTGCATCTTTTGAATGTGTTCATACACCCTTGATCAAAAAAATCGCTCAAACGGGTAAGCCCGTTATCTTGTCAACAGGAATGGCAACATATGAAGAGATTGAGCATGCGGTAAAAACCCTTCGTGATAATGGAACCAATGATATCGTTTTGCTAAAATGTACGAGTGCCTATCCAGCGAAATTGGAAATGGCCAATTTGGCGACAATCAAAGATATGGCAGAAAAATTTGAGGTTGTATGCGGTGTTTCTGACCATACAATCGGTATTGATGTTCCTGTCGGTGCAGTCTCAATGGGAGCACATGTTATTGAAAAGCATTTTGTTATGGATCGCGATGATGGCGGGGTTGATTCTGTCTTTTCATCAGAACCACAAGAGTTTGAGCAATTTATGAATGCTGTCAAAGCGTTTGAAAACGGCGATGACGTTGGTTTTGATAAGGCTGTCATCGGTGACGTATCTTATGGTCCAAAAGGATCGGAAAAAGACATGGTGAATTTTAGGCCATCTTTGTGGGTTTCAAAGCCTGTGCAAAAGGGCGATATTTTTTCCGAAGATAATATTCGTTGTGTTCGCCCGGGGCATGGATTACCTGGTCGTTTTATGGATGTGATTTTAGGTCAGCCAGCACAAATGGATATTGATGAGGCGACACCTGTATCTTGGGATATGGTTGAAACCAAGAGTAAGTCTGCATAATATATGGATAATGTTGAGGCCTATAACAACGTTTGTGCTTCGCAGAATCCCTACGATGCATACGCCTTAATGAATTCTCTTGAGAGGTTACCCTTTGAGGCCGATCTATTTGGATTGACCAAAAACGAAGACGATATCAGCAATATGAGCAAAGCTGTACAGCAAGTTTTGTTTCGATCTCAACAAAAACATCTGGTCACAAATTTTATTCAGTTTTATGCGGGCAACCATTCACACAAAACTATTAGTTTACCAAGCTTCTACCTTAAATTTTTAGCATCAAATGGGCTGAAAATTAATTTCTTAAAAAGCAATCTGTCTTTTTTTTGGGTGCAGTGTAAGGCATGGGGACGATCCTTAAAAGTGATAAAGGATTTATGTCGTAACCAAATATATGGGTATCGTGATCCATATT
>JAUHXB010000254.1 GCA_030427215.1 Alphaproteobacteria bacterium
GGCCTTACGCCCGGTGACCAAATTATTCAAAACAAAAAATAAATCCTGGGCCGCTATATCTGCAATTCTTCTTATCTTTTTTGTGCTGGCGGCATCTGCTTTTATGAACAACACGCCGCTGGTTATTTTGGCGATTCCCATTCTTCAAGGGCTTTGTAATAATGCTGGGCTATCACAATCGCGCGTTATGATCCCATTGAGCTTTGGTGCGATATTGGGTGGTATGACAACATTGATAGGGTCTTCCACAAACTTACTGGTATCCAGTGCGATGCAGGATCTAGGCTACAGCGCTCTTCAATTTTTTGATTTCACGGTTGTTGGCATGATGATGGCGGCGGTTGGGTTTGTCTATGTTGCACTCGTCTTGCCACGTATTTTGCCGGATCGTTCATCCTTTACAAGCCAGCTGACAGGAAATGATAAACAATTTATCGCCGAATTGGATATTGATGAGGGTAGCCCCCTTATCGGACTGGAATGTGTTCAAGGTCAATTTGCAAAACTACCTGATGTATCTATCCGCATGATTCAAAGGGCAGGGCACGTTATTCTTCCACCATTTGAAGGATACACCTTGGAAAAAGGGGATATCATGATTGTGGCGGCAACGCGTAATGCATTGACCAATGTTTTGTCATCAAATCCAGGGTTTCTATTGTCTGAAGATGAAATTGAAGAGGTTATCGAAGGCGATGATGATGATGAAAAAAATGGTGAAAATGATCAGGGGTACGAGGCCAGTACACGCGTGTTGGCGGAATTAATGATCACCCCCACATCCCGCATGATTGATATGTCGTTGGAACAAGCGGGATTTGATAAACAATTTGGTGCGGTTGTGTTGGGTATTCAACGCCGCGCACGTGTTGTGCGTCGTCGTTTGGGACGTGTTCGATTGGAATCTGGTGACGTGTTATTGATGGCGGGGTCGCAGGCATCGTTGGATTCAATGCGATCTAACCCTGATTTTATTGTGATGGCGGGAACCATTAAAGACATGGCCTTAACGTCAAAGGCGCCGATTGCATTATTAATCTTTTTGGCAACGATTGGGGCGGCGGCTTTAGGGTTTTTGCCCATTCCCGTGGCGGCAATTGCCGGGGCGATGGCCATGGTTGCGCTGGGATGCCTCAACATGCGACAAGCCTTGCGCGCGGTTGATCGAAAAATCTATTTTCTTGTTGGGTCGGCATTGGCGCTTGGTGCAACATTACAAGCCACAGGCGGAGCAAACGCGATGGCGGATTTATTGACCATCATGCCCTATGGTGATGACCCTCTGGTCGTTGTGTCCGTGTTATTCATCCTTGTTGCCATTACAACAAACCTGTTGACCAATAATGCCTGTGCGATTTTATATACGCCTATTGCGATGAATTTGGCGGTGGGGATGGGAATTGACCCCATGATATTTGCGGTCGTGGTTGTGATGGGGGCGAATTGTTCATTCGCATCCCCCATTGGATACCAAACCAATTTAATGGT
Organism: Alphaproteobacteria bacterium; assembly: GCA_030427215.1. Lineage (GTDB taxonomy): Bacteria > Pseudomonadota > Alphaproteobacteria > Micavibrionales > UBA1664 > UBA1664. The sequence continues at coordinate 1,489 of JAUHXB010000254.1, forward strand.
GATGGGCCCCGGAAATTACAAATTCGCCGATTTCATGAAGGCAGGAATTCCGCTGATGATCATCATGTGGATCACATTCACAATCATCGCGAAATATTATTACGGGCTTTAGCGTGTTAACGTAGATGGATGAGACGCAGTAACACCAAGATTACACTGAGCGTTCTCACTGCATTGAGTAATAAGTTCACGCGTTAATTCAGCTGCATCAACTCCATATTCATCGGCATAGGCCGTTATCAGGCCAACCTCAAACGCTCTATAAACATCACTGTTCATAATGTCTTTTAAGGGCATTGCATCTAAAGGCATTATATCAGTAAAATTTATATCTTCTTGTAATCCGAAAGGCGTTGGGCCATTTCTTACGCCACGACGTTGAGGTGCTTGGCGTCTTTGTTGTTGATTTATATAATTTACATTATTCACAAAAACCCAATTTGGATTGCTTCTTAATTCTTCAACAAATTTGTTGCCTGGGCGTGTTTGAGGACATGCAAGGAAAATACCATCGACTCGATTTTGAAAATTTAAACCGCCTGCAACGGGGGTTGATGAATAACGACATCCCGCGGCATAGGCACGATCGGCTAATCCCCCTAAAACAACCCCTAAAACCGCTGCCGCGGCAATTGCGTCACTACTAGCTCCCGCTGCTGCGGCAGCCCCTGCTGTGCCAATTGCACCGATCGTTTGATTTCCAAGCTGTGTT
>JAUHXB010000255.1 GCA_030427215.1 Alphaproteobacteria bacterium
GATTTATCGGCCGAAGACATCGTTAAAAAGGCCATGAAAATCGCTGCGGATATTTGTGTTTACACCAATGACAGCTTGGTTTTGGAGAAGATATAAAATGACATCAAAAAATAAAAATCAATCTACAGCTTTTACCCCCAATGAAATTGTATCTGAATTGGATCGTTATATCATTGGTCAATCTGATGCAAAACGCGCAGTATCCATTGCCCTTCGTAATCGTTGGCGTCGTCAACAATTGGAAAGCCCTATGAAGGAAGAGGTGTTGCCAAAAAACATCCTGATGATCGGGCCGACAGGGGTTGGGAAAACAGAAATTGCGCGTCGATTGGCAAAATTGGCACAGGCGCCTTTTGTAAAGATCGAAGCGACTAAATTTACCGAGGTCGGGTATGTTGGACGTGATGTCGAACAAATTGTCCGTGACCTGACCGAAATGGCCATGCACATGGTTCGTGACGATATGCGCAAAACGGTGAAGGTAAAGGCAGAGGCCACCGCCGAAAATCGTGTTTTGGATGCTTTGGTAGGGCAATCCGCAAGCGAAACCACACGCGATAGTTTCCGAAAAAAATTGCGCAACGGCGAATTAAAAGACCGTGAAATTGACATTGAGGTTCAAGAACAAGCCAAGGGTATGCCATCCATGGATATTCCGGGTATGCCGGGTGCATCCATAGGGATGATGAATTTGGGCGATATGTTGGGCATGGGGCCACAAACCAAGAAAAAGAAAATGACCGTTGAGGCGTCCTATGACATTTTAATTGCCGAGGAATCCGACAAATTATTGGATGAAGATAAAGTTCAGGCCATGGCCATTGATTTGGTCGAACAAAACGGAATCGTGTTTTTGGACGAGATTGATAAAATCGCCGCACGATCAGATGCGCGTGGTGGGGATGTTAGCCGCGAAGGCGTTCAACGCGATTTGCTTCCATTGATTGAGGGCACAACCGTGACAACAAAACATGGGCCTGTCAAAACCGATTATATTTTATTTATTGCATCAGGTGCATTTCATTACGCGAAACCATCTGATTTATTGGCGGAATTACAGGGGCGTTTACCCATTCGGGTCGAACTCCGTGCATTAACAGAAGAAGACTTCAAACGCATTTTGACGGAACCAGAAGCCAGTTTGATTAAACAGTATCAGGCATTATTGGCAACAGAAAAAGTCACGTTGGAATTTGATGATGAGGCTATTAATGAAATCGCCAAAATCGCAACCGAAATCAACCGCACAGTTGAAAATATCGGTGCGCGTCGTTTACATACAGTCATGGAATATCTTCTGGATGAAATATCATTTACCGCGTCCGAAAAAAATGGCGAAACATATCATGTCGATGCGGCGCATGTGAATAACACACTCGCAAAATTGGCTGGGAACACTGATTTAAGTAAGTTTATTTTGTAGATTATCGGAGTATTACCGTGATACCACAGCCATCTATCGATTACATCAATGATCTGTTTTTATCGCGTGTGATGGGGCAGGATAAACCGCATATATATGCCACCTGCGGAATACCAGGGGCAGGAAAATCACACTTTGTGGACATGAAATTAGCACGCGGTGATTTTCCAAATGATGCCTATATCCTTAACCCAGACCGCGTGATGGTTGAATTACCTGACTATAAAAATGATGTCGATAAATTTGGCGCACAAAGCGCTTATCAAAAATGGGAATTGCCTGTTCGTGAACTGGCTTATGACATGGCAGATCAGGTTTTGCAAATGCGTGGTAATATTATAAAGGATATGGGGTGTGCCAACCCCTTAAGTCTTGATCTTATTAAATGTGCAAAAAATAATGGCTACAAAATTTCTATGTTTTATATTCAATGCGACACTGACGAGGCCTTTCGCAGAATTGACCAACGTGAATTTAAAATTTCAAAAGACGAAGTGATCAATCGCCTTCACTCGCTGGAAACACTGATCCCACACTATCAATCAATCGCGGATGAATTTATTACACTTCAAAACAGTGATATTTCTGCGCCATATCAAATTGCCGCTTGATCGGCTTGTCAAAATTTGATTTGATGCAATCATTATAAAATAAAGGAAAAACCATGAACTTAGATAAATTACCAATCGGAAAAGACGCCCCAAATGACGTGAATGTCATCATTGAAAATCCAAAGGGCGCGGTTCCCGTAAAATATGAAATGGATAAGG
>JAUHXB010000256.1 GCA_030427215.1 Alphaproteobacteria bacterium
CAATAAATCGCGTCAAAATTTACCGTCTGAATTACAGGCAAAACGGATTAACCAACCTACTGTGACGGTTGCAAAGGTGAATAAACGATCCACGGTTCACCGTAAGGTTCCGATGGATGCGATTGCCGTTAAAATATATGATGATAAAGGGAATGTTACAGGTGAAAAATTATTTATCGGCCTGTTTACATCTGTTACATATTCACGGTCAATTCAGGATATTCCGTATTTACGGCATAAGGTGAATACCGTTTTGGAAAAAACAGGATATGGGTATAACAGCCATAATTACCGTGCACTGATGCATATTTTGGAAAAATACCCACGTGATGAATTATTCCAAATTGATGTATCCCTGCTGCAAAAATATGCCGTGTCAATTATGGCGTTACAAGAACAACCGCGTATGGCCCTGTACGTACGCGAAGATCCCTTTAAAAGATATGTTTCGTGTTTGGTGTACTTCCCACGTGATAAATACGAGACTAATTTGCGTGTACACGTACAGGATATTTTAGAAGACGAATTTGGTGGTGTATGTGAATCATTTCAAACCGTCTTGGATGATAGCCCCCTTGCACGTGTTATATATCGCATCAAAACAACTGATGGGAACCTAGACAAAAAATTTAATAACAAAAAGATTGAAGATAAACTAATTAAGGCGGCGCGCAGTTGGGGTGAGCGTATCCGTGTGGCCTTGCTTAGCCATTGTGAAGAAGAAAAAGAAGCACTCTTACTCACAGACAAATACAGTGATGCCTTTCCAGCAGGATATATTGATCAGGCAACGGCCGAAGAGGCCTATTTCGATATTCGAAAAATTGAAGAGGTTTTGGAGAGAAGTGAATTTGCCATCGATCTTTATAAAGATCAGGGCACTGAACATCATTTATTAAATTTAAAAATTTATCACCCAGATTCGCCTGTTACATTGTCGGATATTCTTCCTATCCTTGAAAATTTTGGCTTTACGGTTATTGCCGAAAAACCATTCCGTGTGAATGTTGGTGATCAAAATATCTGGATTCATGATTTTGATATTGAATATAAAAATCCAGACCATGTAATGCCTGTAAAAGACATTAAGGATGTGTTTGAAGATGGGTATCGTGCGATTTGGAATAAGGATTGTGAGAATGATGCGCTGAATTCCTTAATATCAAAGGTAAAAATGCCCTGGCGGGATGTTTTAGTTTTACGCGCTTTGGTTAAATATATGCGCCAAACAAAAATTCAATATACACCGCAATACATGATGCGGGCGGTAACGGATCACCCCGATATTGCCGATTTGATGTTGGAATATTTTTATGGTCGTCATAAACCATCTCACGGTGCGGATAACAGTAAAAAATTAATGTCATCCAACAAACGCAAGATCACAAAAAAATTAGAAGACGTTTCATCTTATGACCAGGACCGTATTCTAAGATCGATGCTACAAATCATGGAATCAACATTACGAACAAATTTTTTCCAAAATAAATCGTACGTGTCGTTCAAATTGGATAGTACGCAAATTGATATTCTGCCTCTTCCAAAACCGTATGTAGAAATTTTTGTGTATTCTCTACGTACAGAAGGCGTACACCTGCGTGGAGGCAAGGTTGCGCGTGGAGGTTTAAGGTGGTCAGATCGCCACGAAGATTTCCGGACGGAAGTTTTGGGATTAATGAAGGCACAAAATGTTAAAAATTCGGTCATTATTCCCGTTGGTTCAAAAGGCGGATTTGTGGTTAAAAACCCACCAAAATCTGGTGGTAGAGAGGCCTTTCAAAAGGAAGGTATAGAGTGCTATAAAATCTTTATATCTGGATTATTAGACATTACTGATAATTTAAACGGTAAAAAGACTATTCCACCCAAAAATGTTGTCCGCCATGATGACGATGACCCCTATTTGGTTGTTGCCGCGGATAAGGGAACGGCAACATTTTCCGACATCGCCAATGGATTGGCAGATGATTATGGGTTTTGGTTGGGTGATGCCTTTGCCTCTGGTGGATCTGCCGGGTATGACCACAAGGCCATGGGAATAACGGCAAAAGGCGCATGGGAATCGGTTAAACGTCATTTCCGTGAATTGGGGATTGATACACAAAAACAAGAATTTGATGTGATTGGTGTCGGCGATATGGGCGGTGATGTGTTTGGAAATGGAATGTTGCGTTCCCCTCA
>JAUHXB010000257.1 GCA_030427215.1 Alphaproteobacteria bacterium
GGAAAATGCCATTAAAAAAATAACCGTGAATGCCATTTGTCCTGGATATATCGAAACGGAAATGACAGATGCGATGGATACGGGCGTGTTGGATCATATCGTCAAACAAATTCCAAAAGGGCGTATGGGGAAAGCCGAAGAAATCGCTTCAGTTGTTGTGTTTTTGGCCTCTGAAAATGCGGCGTTTATAAATGGTGCAACTATCTCTGCCAATGGCGGGCAATATATGGCATAATGCTGTCATGAAGCAGAAATCCCTTATTTTGGAAAGAAACGCGTATGCTAAAGGTGAGAGAGTGTGCACAGAAGGTGACCCTGCGATGGTGGCTTATCTTGTTCAGATGGGATCAGTAAATGTATTCGTCGAAAAAGAAGGTAAGCGTATTGAATTAGCGACCCTAGAAACAGGGCAAATATTCGGTGAATCCGCACTGGTTGGTGACCCAGGTTTAAGAACAGCCAGCGTAGAGGCCGCGGAGGAAACAAATCTTATCGTTATTCGTAGGGATGTTTTTGAAAAAAAACTTCAAGGATCAGACCCAACAATACGCGCTGTTTTGGAAATGTTAATCAAGCGTATGGTCAGGTCGAATTCAACGATTGTTGAATATAATAATGTCAGTCTGGAACAATTTATCTCATCCCTAAACGCGACATTTGAAAATATTTTAAATGCCATTCCAGATAATAAAAAAGATGATTTTAAGCAAGACACATTTCCGTTGATGAAACAAATTATTAGCGTCATGGAAAAGCATCGAAAATCAATTGAGAAGGGGAAAAAGTTATGAATGATAATATTTTTATAAACACGCATCCTATTGTTCAAGATCGTCTGACAAAATTAAGGAACAAGGCGACGCGACCTAAAACGTTTCGGGCCTGTTTAAATGAAATTGCATTATTTTTGGCAATAGATGCAACGGCATACCTACCAACTTACACAAAAATAATTGAAACACCATTGCAAGAAACTAAGGGACAGTTACTTGTCGAAACAAATCCATTAATCGTTCCTATATTGCGGGCTGGATTGGCATTGTCAGACAGCCTGCATTCAGTTATTCCGAATGCTGATGTTGGGCATATTGGCCTTTATCGTGATCATGATACGCATATGCCCGTTGAGTATTTAAATAAATTGCCATCTGATTTAAATCGTCCTATTTTTGTCGTAGACCCTATGCTGGCCACAGGAAATAGCATGATAAAAACATTGGATATTTTGATGGAAGCGGGCGCGAAAGAGAGCGATATAACAGTCATAACATTGCTATGTGCACCTGAAGGGATTAAGCAAATGCGAAAAAAATATAATCATATCCGTATTTTTACCGCGGCTGTTGACGATTTGTTAAATAATGACGCCTATATTGCGCCCGGCCTGGGAGATGCCGGGGATCGATATTTTGGAACGGAATAAATGACGAATAATGCTGTTAACTATCAAAAACTTTTTGATAATTCTCCTCTACCGCGCCTTGTGATTTCGCAAGAGAAAAAAGGCCACTTCTATGTCTGCAAGGCAAATAGGGCGGCGGTTCAATATTTTTGTCAGAACGAAGAGAGTGATTGCTCTACGATCGATGGAATGTATTTAAAAGAATTTTTAGATACCGCAAATACGGCTCATATATTACAGGCCCTGGCTGTATGTCATGAATCTCGCGTACACATATCCGTTCAGGTGTTGCCGAAAATGCCAGGTGCGATGCAGGTACAATCTTTTATGCTTAACCCGATTATTGGTGATAATGATGAGGTTTTATGGATTGATATGCAAGCACGTCCCCCGGCAACGGAACAGGCCGCGATTGAACGAGAGCGTGATGACGCCATATCCATGTTTACAACCGTATTTGATGTCAGTGATGTCGGTATTACCGTGACAGACCATCATGGTCGTTTTGTGCGTTTGAATAATTCATTTTTGAAACAAACAGGGTGGGATCCCATTGATTTGATTGGGCATGAGTTAACCATGATCGTTCCTAAGGATCAGCATGAAGCAGCGTGGGAGCGTCATAAAATCGCACTTCATGAAAAGCAACGCAATTTCGGTGAAATTGAAATCGTTAAAAAAGACGGATCCTCTATGGTCGTCATGGCGACATCTGTGATGTTAGAGCTAAGCAACGGGCGGTCTTTTCGAATTACAACCGTTGTTGATATCACC
>JAUHXB010000022.1 GCA_030427215.1 Alphaproteobacteria bacterium
AAAACGCAAGCCTCATTTTTACTTGTGTTAATCGTCTTTGCTGGTTTTTTGGAAATGGTCAATTTGGGTTTACTCATTCCCTTTATGGCTTTATTGACGAAAAGCGAAATTACGGACCACAACGAATTCATTCAATCTATTTATGCCCATTTTGAATTCCAAAATTACAATGATTTTTTGATCGCGATTGGATGTTTATTGATTGGATCAATCGTTTTATCGAATGTTATCCGCGCCCTTGCAATGGCCAAAACATTCCATTTCACCTATATGAGGGATTATTCAATTTCAAAACGGCTATTCGAAATTTATTTGGGACGACCCTATGATTTTTTCCTCATCCGCAATTCATCCGACCTGTCTAAAAACATCTTGAATGAGGTCGGCGTGATGGTCGGCGGGATTATCATCACCGGTATGCAGGTGATTACCAAAACCTGTGTCATTGGCTTTATCCTGTTGTTTTTATTGATTATGAATCCGCAGGTTACGGTATCCATCAGCCTCGTTTTCTTATTATTTTACGGCGGTATTTATTTTTATTTTCATCGCCATATCGAAGAGATCGGCGCAAAACGACATGCTTTGGCCGAAAAACGTTTTCATTTTGTGAAGGAAGCATTTGCCAATATCAAACAAACAAAAATCTATAATTTGGAAAACGAATTTTTAGACCGCTATGATGATGCTTCGAAACAATCATCTAATTATTCCGCGAAACAGGCCATTATCGGGCAACTTCCCGCCTTTGTGATGGAGGCCTTGGGCGGTGTTGTTGTACTATCGGTTATTTTGTTTTATTCCATATCTACGGGCGGGGATTTTGTATCCCTTATCCCTATGTTATCTGTTTATCTTTTCGCCGGATATCGTCTTTTACCCAATGTTCAACAATTATTCGCTGGTGTTGCACGTATGCGATTTACCGTTGCCGCGTTAAATTCAATTGAACGTGAATTTGTGGAAAGCGGCAGTGAAAGTGATACGACAAAAATCAAGAAATCCGACATTAAAGTAACGGCAAAAGACGCCGTGACATTAAATGATGTATCCTACGCATACCCTTCACGTCGGAAAATGGCCTTGGATCATGTATCTTTTACTGCGCCCCGCGGACAGATAACTGCCATTATTGGAAAAACGGGATCGGGGAAAACAACATTAATTGATTTGATTTTGGGATTGATAAAACCTGAACAAGGCACCGTTTCTTTATTTGATCAATCGCAAGAGCGCGTTGATCAAAAACAATGGTTTAGCCATTTTGCCTATGTCTCGCAAAATGTCACATTGTTTGATGATAGTTTGGCCTATAATATTGCCCTAAAACACAAAATTACCACCAAACAAAAAAAGGCGATGAATGACATTATTTCAATATTGGATTTGGAAAAAATTGTTGATGATTTGAACGGCCTTGACGGCGAGAGTATCGGTGAAAATGGCCAAAATTTGAGCGGTGGTCAAAGACAAAGAATAAGTATTGCTCGTGCCCTCTTTAAAGATCCTGATATTCTGATTTTTGATGAAGCGACAAGTGCGCTAGATATCGAAACCGAGGCCAAGATATTGAAAAAAATCCGTAATGTGACGAAAAAAACAATTATTTTTATCACACACAGCGACCATATTTTGAAATACTGCGACAACATTGTCACGTTAAGTAACGGCAAGATTAAATAAAATCTTTGATAAACATCATCACCTGCCCCCTGACATTATCAGGATGGAATTGTGATGCACTATCCCGAATGGATTTATAATCCCATGATTGATCCAATGTTTTGATGATTGCCTCTGCCAGAGCCTTCACATCATATTGATCAATAACATATCCATTCACGCCATCGATAATTGCATCGCGTGGCCCTGACGGTCCATCATATGACACCATTGGCACACCGTTGGCGCAGGACTCAACCAAGGCCAAAGGGAATCCTTCATAATGGCTACATAAAATCTGAACGCCAGTTTGCGCATGGAAATAATCAATATCATAACGCGCACCATGAAAGGTCACGTGATCAGAAAGTCCCAAATTAGCGGCTTGCTTTTCCAATTCTGCGCGGCATTCCCCGTCCCCGACAATATCCAAATTTACGTCTGGTTTTTTGCGCAAAATAAATTGGAAAGCTTTCAGTAAATCCCCTAAATTTTTTTCTGACGATAATCTGCCAATCGATAAAATTTTATTATTCGGCCTCTGGTCTGGCAAAGGATATTCAAAAAATGCGGTATTGATAAAGGGTGGAATGACGTGAATTTTTGCACGATCCAAGCCATAATTTTCAATCAAATCATCCCCAATCGCATTGGACAGGGCAATGACTTTTGAAACCTCCCCCATCACCCATTGATATAACAATTTATTATGTGTGATAAAGGCCATCACCCGAAAAGTTAGCGAGTTATTTTGTTTCTTTTTATGATCAAGATGAGCCGATGGATGTGTTTCAACCAACACAGATAGTTTCGCTTTTCGCCAAAAAAATAAAGCGTTCAAAATAGCAATTGGCATTGAAATGGGTAGCCCAACGCTCATAATGTGTGTTGGTTTTTCACGAATAAACCACCTTGTCATCAGATAGAAACTCAACAATATTGTGAAAGGTCGATTGAGAGCTTTCCCTTTCATCCGTTTATACATCATTGGGTTTGTTTTTATGCCGTCGATAAATGGCAAAGGGTCATTTAAAAATGATGTGATATGCACATCATATCCATGTCTACTCCATTCTTGGGCTGTCAACATTGCCGTATGCCAAGCCCCACCTGCCGGTGTTTTAATCACAACATGTATTTTTTTATCCGTCACTATGACTTACTCCAATGTCTTTCCAATGAATCTCCAACGGGCACCCAACTGTATTATCAATTTTTTCCATGATGGCATAATCGAATGAAATTGATGATTGATCGCTTCCTTTCCAAAGGGCGGAAGCCTGTTTTTTATAGGCATCGATAAATATTTTGTTGCGGCCTAAAAACAAACCCATATTCCAATAAATTTTATCATTGCGACATAGTTTCTCGGCTAGCCGTTCGTTTGGCTTTTCAATAAATTGATCAATATCGTAATAATCATTATCGCGCTCTTCACCTAATTTAATATACCCATATTCAGTTGAGGGATATGTTGGGCGCGCGCCAAAACACGCAATTGAGCTGTCCAAATTAAATGCCTTTATGGCGTTTATTAAAGGCAAAATATCTGGCATATTATGATCAGATGGACAGATAAAAATAGTGGCCAACGGATCATTGTCCTGAATATAGCGCAAGGCCAATGCGATTGCTGGTGCCGTATTTTTGGGCTCATCTTCTGTTAAAATCGCAAGGGCATTGAGGTCATGATCGTCAATCATACCAGATATTAAATCATGATGTTTTTCATTGGTCACAAAAATCGGATTGTGGAATATGGAGTCGCGATACCGCAACGCCGTTTCAATCACCATTGGTTTATTTGAAATGACGGATTGAAATTGTTTTGGAATATCACCACCAAAACGTTTGCCCTCACCGCCACATAAAATAATGGGATAGATCATTTTTGATAGACCTCAATATCATGAGCAACCATTTCGGCAACTAAATCATTAAATGAGATTTCCGGTGACCACCCTAATTTTTTATTTGCCTTTTTTGCATCACCGACCAAACAATGAAGTTCATTCGGGCGATAAAAATTGGGGTCAATTTCAACCAAAATATCGCCTGTTTTTTTATTAATGCCCTTTTCATTTTCACTCTCGCCTTGCCATTCAATTTGAATGTCAATATAGGCGAACGCGGCTTCTATAAATTTCCGAACGGATCGCGTTTCACCCGTTGCCAAAACATAATCACCCGCTTGATCCATCTGCATCATCATCCACATCCCACGCACATAATCACGGGCATGCCCCCAATCCCGTTTGGCATTTAAATTACCTAATTTTAACGTTTCTTTAGATCCATGATAAATGCCCGCGACTGCTTTTGTAATTTTGCGCGTCACAAATTCGGCACCACGCATCGGGCTTTCGTGATTAAATAATATTCCATTACAGGCATAGAAGTCATAAGCCTGTCGATAGTTAATAACCGTCCAATACGCATAGAGTTTCGCAACACCATAAGGCGAACAGGGAAGAAAAGGCGATGTTTCATTCAATGGCGTTTCAGGTGAGTTTCCAAAAATTTCAGAGCTGCTGGCCTGATAAAATTTGGTGTCTTGCATATCAAGTGTTCGCATTGATTCAAGTAATCTTAATATACCAAGCCCATCCACATTCGCCGTAAATTCCGGCATATCAAACGACGATCCAACATGGGATTGTGCGCCTAAATTATAAATTTCATCTGGTTGAACGGTGTTTAACATTCGTGTGATATTTCCACCATCGGCCAAGTCCCCATCAATCAAATGAATATCGTTTTTCAAATGATTTAAGCGTTCTTTGTTATTCGTGGATGATCGCCGAACCATGCCATAAACATCATAATTTTTGGACAACAATAATTCCGCCAGATATGCCCCATCTTGACCTGTAATCCCCGTGATTAATGCGCGTTTTGTCATGTCATATTGCCCTTATACCATTGATAATATGTTTGCAGGCCGTCTTCTAATTTTATTTTATTTTGCCAGCCCATCGCATTTATTTTGGATACATCCATCACCTTTCGCGGCGTTCCATCAGGTCGTGATAAATCGTTTTCAATCTTGCCATTATAGCCAACAATACCGGCAACCATCTTGGCAAAATCTTGAATTGAAATGTCTGTGCCAGTGCCAATGTTAATGATGGATTCATCTGAATAATTTTTCATCAAAAATACCACCCCATCTGCTAAGTCATCAACATGCATAAATTCACGTTTTGGATTTCCTGTTCCCCAAATTGTGACTGATAGATCATCGTTTAATTTTGCATTATGAAATCGTTGAATAAGGGCCGCGGAGACATGGGATGCTTCAGGATCAAAATGATCATGAGAGCCGTATAAATTACATGGCATAGCGGATATAAAATCACATCCATATTGCCGACGATAAGACACACACATTTCAATCCCTGCAGATTTTGCCGTCGCATAAGCGATATTGGTTCTTTCCAATGGTCCGCTCATTAAATAGTCTTCTTTGATCGGTTGAGGACAATCACGTGGATAAATACAAGACGACCCCAAAAATAATAATTTTGTGACATTCGCCTTATACGCCGCATGAATAATATTCGTTTGAATCATCAAATTTTGATAAATAAATTCTGCAGGATGATCGCGATTATCGGCAATGCCGCCAACACGCGCGGCACACATAAAAACCAGATCTGGTTTATGATCTTGCATCCATGATTGAACCTGCGTTTGATTTGTTAAATCCAATTCAGATCGATCCGCGGTTAAAATGTTACATCCTTCTGTTTCCAACCTGCGGCATACGGCACGCCCCACCATACCGTTATGTCCGGCAACAAATATTTTTTGATTGTGAAGATCGATCATCAAATCTATAGTGACATCGATGTCACAGAATAAAAACCCCATTATTTCGGTTATTACACCTTGTTACAATCTGTCCAAGTACCTGGCCAAAACTATTGAATCAATTCAGGCACAAACGATAGATAATTGGGAAATGATTATCATTGATGATTGCTCAATAGATGACAGCTTTAAAGTTGCCAAAGCGCATGCGATGAAAGACCCGCGTATCACCGCCATTCAAATGGATGAAAATCGTGGATCATCCGCCGCACGTAATGAAGGATTAAAACGCGCCAAAGGAACATACATCACATTTATTGATGGTGATGATTTGATCAAACCATTTAAATTTGAAACACAGATCAATTTTATGAAGCGCAATAATTACGCGATCACCTATACCAATTATCGGCGCATGACTCCGGATGAAAAAACAGTTGGCATTTTACAACGAAATCCGAAAAAAATTAATTATTCTTACATGTTGAAACACACCGCAATGGGGACGCTGACCCCCATTTATAATCGGGATATTGTGGGGGAATATTTTTTCGATGAAAATTTACCTGCGCGAATGGATTACGCGTTTTGGTTGGATGTGATGAAAGATGGGCACGTTGCTCATCGGTTTGATCGTGACATGGCACGATATAGGCGAGGCCATACATCCTTATCCAGCAATGTGAATAAAGGGCAAAAGCTTGTCTGGAAAATTTTGAAAGATCGCCAAGGTTTGAATTATATTCATGCATGGTGGTGTTATGCCCATTATGTCGCCCATGCGTTAAAGAAAAGAAGGTTGTTTTAGATGTTACCCATCATTATTACCCCCCAAGGGCCTGAGCTTTCCGATCAAGAAAAAGATCTTTATTCAAAATATAAACCTTATGGTTTTATTTTATACGGCAAACATTGCGAAAACCCTGAACAGGTTCAAAAATTATGCGCTGACCTGCGTGCCTGTGCGGGAAATGATTGTGTTATATCTATTGATCAAGAAGGTGGGCGTGTTTCGCGTATGCGGTCCCCCCACTGGCCCGAATTTCCGGCCGCGGCGGATATGACCGACCCATATCAAACATATTTTGATCTTGGAACAATGATTAGGGCCGAAGGTGTTAACGTGAATTACGCGCCCTGTTTGGATGTTATACCAACGGGGCAAAAATCCGACGCCATTGGCGACAGGTGTTTTTCATCCAATCCTAATTTATGTGGTGAAAAAGGTATTGATGCCTGCCGCGGAATGATTGATGCGGGTATTACCCCTGTGATCAAACATATGCCAGGACACGGTCGTGCCGTCGAGGATACACATTACTTCTTACCCGTTGTAAAAGCCAGCGAGACAGAATTGCAAGATGATTTAAAACCATTTCAAGCCGTCGCTCAATCTGGTTTAGATATCGCAGGAATGACCTGTCATGTTTTGTTCGAGGCTTGGGACAAAGACCATCCTGCGACACTTTCCAAAACCATCATCCGCGATATTATTCGCGGTGAAATTGGATTTAAAGGCCTCCTCTATTCTGATGATTTGGCGATGAAGGCATTGGATCGATATGGCGATATCGTCAAACGCGTTCAATTATCGCTCAAAGCAGGATGCGATATTGCATGTCCGTGCAACACGACATTTGAAGAGACAAAACGCATTTTAGAGGCGTCTTATTGAATCTGAATAAAGGCCGGGCCTAAAATCGCGATGAATAGCGGGGGTAGGAAAAACGCAATCATAGGTACGGTTAATTTGGGGGGTAGCGCGGCGGCCTTGCGCTCGGCCTCTGACATTCTGATTTCCCTTAATTCATCCGCCATAACGCGCAGGGCTTGTGAAATGCTTGTCCCATACTTTTCCGCCTGAACCATTGCCGTTCCAAATGATTTTGCCGCACCACCGCCAACGCGTTCGGCGAAATCGGCAAAGGCTTGACGGCGGTCACTTAATAATCCTAACTCCGCACTCAATAATCCTAATTCTTCGGCCAAAATTTGCGATTGGTCGGCGACTTCTTCACTAATACGCACAATCGCTTGCTCGATACTAATCCCGCCTTGAACACAAACCAAAATCATATCAAGTGCATCAGGGAAGGTGATATTAATTTCTTCCTGCCGTTTTTCGATTGTGTTTTTAATTAAAATGCCCGGTAAAAACCACCCAAGCAAGGCAACGGATGACAGGATCAACAAAATAACAGTTGGATCCAAATCCTCCATCTTGCTCATAAACATCATGCCCAATAACACAAAAACAACGGGCAGGGCAATTTTTGCAATCATATATTTAATAGGTGCGCTGGGTGATCTATACCCCGCATTTGCCAATTTTTTGCGGATGTCTGTGGCCGTTTTACCGATTAATTGTTCGACCTTGAAAAATGCCGCGACATTATCACCCGATGATTGAACAGGGCTATTTTTCACCTTCGATTCCGCGATGGCGTCTTGGTATAATGTTTGGCGACGATCTTGAATTAGGGATTTATGACGATCCTTTTTTTCCGCGCGCGAAAGCAATGGCAGGACAATTCCGATAAAGGATAATCCCGCTAATAACGCGCTTATTAATGTAATCATCAAATCATTCGACATATTTTATACCCTGAAATTAATCATCCCTTTCATAATAAATACCCCAATCGACATCCATGTAAGCGCGCCATAGGTCAGCATTTTTCCTGTATTTGTAATCCAAAGAAGTTCAATGTATTCACGGTTGAGCAGATACATGGACCCGATCACGACCACGGGCAGACACCCAATGATCCCTGCGGAAATTTTGGCCTCTGCAGACAATGCTTGAACTTTACGTTTAAGGCGAAATCTCTGGCGAATAACGCCTGATAAATTTTGTAACACTTCGGATAGGCTCGACCCCGTTTGGGTTTGAATTGTAACCGCGGTTGAAAACATTTTCACCTCTGCCAATGGCACACGAAATGCCATTTTTTGAACGGCCTCGGGCAATGTATCGCCAACCTTTTGATCCTCATAAACCTTTGTCATTTCCTGCCCTATTGGGCCCGTATATTCACGCGATGTCATGGCGATAGCCTCGGTAATGGGCATTCCTGATTTTAATAAGCGGATCATGCCTTCAAGGCTGTCGGCAAATTCTTCAAGGAATTTATTTTGCCTGCGGGCAACTTTCTTTTTTAAAATAAAACGTGGAAGTCCAAAAAAACCTGTAAAGCCAAGCAAGATTATAGTGATGTTTGAAAATCCAAATAATTTGGCAAGGGCCAAGCAGATAAGGGCGCAGAGTGCCGAATAAATCCAAAATTGATACACCGGCATTGTCGATCCTGCCTGAATTAAAAGATATCGAATTGATTTAGGGTTGAGGCCATCGACAGGAATGTCATCGCCGGCCTGTTTTAATTTTTTTGAAATATTCGTTTTTTTGGATTGATTGGAATTTGTTTGACCAATGACATCATTATCATCTCGGGTAACAGATGCATTACGGTCATGGATTAAATTTTTAAGCGCCGTTTTTTTCTTTTTATTTGCGGAATTACTTATCAGTAATCCTATTCCGACAAACAGAACGGCAACAATTCCTGCGATGATTAAAATCATACTGTTCATGATTCAAACGCCCCGCCCATAGATTCCAAAACAAGGTCATGGACATTAAATTGACGACATTGATCAAAAAATCGAGGGCGAAGTCCTGTTGGTTCTTGGGATGTAATTAACTTACCCTGATCATCTTCGCCATTGAATTTTAGAACATATAAATCTTGCAGTGTGACAACGTCGCCTTCCATGCCTGTGACTTCGGATATATGGGTCAATTTACGTGATCCATCGCGCAATCGCTGAACCTGAATAATCACCTGAACCGCGGATGCAATTTGTTCACGCACGGCCTTTGCCCCCAAATTCAGCCCCGCCATTGCAATCATATTTTCCATACGCGATACGGCCTCGCGCGGGTTGTTGGCGTGAACCGTTCCCATTGATCCATCGTGCCCTGTGTTCATGGCCTGTAACAAATCAAATGCCTCTGGTCCGCGAACCTCCCCCACAATGATACGTTCGGGGCGCATCCGAAGGCAGTTTTTAACCAAATCACGCATCGTGACCTCACCTATACCTTCAAGGTTCGGAGGACGGGTTTCAAGGCGCACAACATGCGGTTGTTGCAATTGCAATTCACACGCATCCTCGCATGTGACAATGCGTTCGTCCTGTTCAATGTAACGCGTCAAACAATTGAGCATTGTTGTTTTACCAGAACCCGTTCCACCCGATATCAAAACATTGAGGCGTGATCGTCCGATCGCCATCAATAATTTTGCACATTCAGGGGACACGGCGCCAAAATCAACAAGATTATCAAGGGTCAGCTTATCCTTTTTAAACTTACGAATGGTCAATGTTGCGCCGTCCACTGCCAATGGGGGGATGATGGCGTTCACGCGCGATCCATCGGGAAGTCGCGCGTCACAAATGGGGGATGATTCATCAACACGACGACCAATCGCACCTACAATGCGTTGGGCAATTGTCACCAAATGCGCATTATCTCGAAATTTGATATCCGCCGTTTCAATCTTACCATTCACCTCAATGAATGTTGTGTCAGGGCCATTGATCATTATGTCGGCGATGTCATCGCGTTCCAATAAGGGTTCAAGCGGGCCAAAGCCTAACATATCATCACCACATTCGCGGGCAATTTGGGATTGTTCAGACTCACTTAAATCCAATTCACGATATTTTGTAATTTCCTTTACTGCGGATATAATTTCACCGCGTGCCGTGTCCAAATCCATGGCGGCAAGGTTTTTGATATCCAAACTGTCGCGTAAGTCTTTCCAAATACGGGCACGAGCCTTGTCTATTCGAGTATTTTGTTTAGGGGTGGCTTGATCTTCGGCATCAACGGTAGGCGTTTTTAAATCAAACCGCGTATCTGGTTCCTCCGTTTTTATTTCAACGGGTTCAACCTTCGCTTCCTCCTTAACAGGAATTTCAACTTTGTCTTCAACCTCTTCTGTCTTTATTGTGACAGGGGGGGCGACCTTCGATATGCCATCTTTGCGTTTACCAAACATCTATTTTTGCCCTCCCATCATTCTATTGAAAAAGGATAGTAAACCGCTATTCATTGTTTGTTTCATCTCATGTTTGAAATGCTTCATGTTTGTAATTTTTGATAAATGGAGTGCAATTATATCAACGAACATTACGTACCCTGATTGGGACGATAGAGGCTCCCCGCTATTTTCTGCTTTTGAAAATAAATCACCATTCCATGGCAAATTTATAATGGTCTGATTTGGAAATGTATCGGCAACATCCTTTGTCCCGATATCGTGTAATTTCGGGCGATTGGTTTTGTTGAGAAGAAGAGATGGTTGACGCACATCACCACCGGGCATATCGGCAATTTCCTTTAGCATCATTTTTGTAAGGGATAAATCTGGCACTCTAGGGGATGTTACAATTTGAATTGAATTTGACCGCGTTAAACAAAGGCGTTTTATATGTTG
>JAUHXB010000258.1 GCA_030427215.1 Alphaproteobacteria bacterium
CGTCCAAATCATTCGTATCAGAAAAATATAAATCAGCAATCATTGGAAAAGGTTCTGGTAAGTTGCGTGTTTCAGAACCTTTTATCAAATCATTATGAGATTTTTCCATTTCAGCAATTGCCAAAGCAAGGTTATTCCTTAAATCACTCTGCTCTTTAATATTGCCCTGTTTTTGTAATTTGACTGAAAATAAAGCAATGCGTTGCGATAACATTCTTTGTTTACCACTGACATTCACCGCGGCTAACAAATCATCTTGTTGTTGCATCACATACATATTGGACGCGATATATCCACCAATAAGGACGCACATAATAACCATCGACAGGATTAATCGTTTTTGAATGCTTTTTGTTAAATCAAGGTTATTTTTGGTCATGGATAAAAATCATATTCTATTCGTGCAAATTTGCACTATATTAACATTCAAATGGACGATAATAATTCAAAATTTATAAAAAAAGCAGGACGTTACGCGTCCTTGTCGGGATCTGCGACAAGTCTGGCCATGAAATTGGCGGGCGAGAAATTTCTTGGCCTGAAAATTGATCGCGACATGCATTCTAGCGATCTTAAAAAAATTCTAGGGAATTTGAAGGGCCCCATTATGAAGGTTGGGCAAATTTTGGCGACCATTCCCGACGCCCTACCCCCTGAATACGCCAAGGCGTTTCAGGATTTACAATCGCATGCCCCCGCTATGGGATGGCCGTTTGTTCGTCGCCGTATGAAAGCGGAATTAGGGGCGGACTGGCAATCGCAATTCACCGATTTCCCGCGCGAAGCAACCGCCGCCGCATCATTGGGGCAGGTTCATAAGGCCACAACTTTAGGCGGCAAAATCGTTGCGTGCAAATTACAATATCCAGATATGGCCAGCGCCATTGACGCGGATTTAAACCAACTCAAATTGCTCTTTAAAATATATAAACAATATGATTCCTCCATCATCACCGATGATATTCACGCTGAATTGGGCGAGAGATTACGCGAGGAATTGGATTATAAACGCGAGGCGAATGTCCAAAAATTATTTGCGCATCTTCTAAAGGACGAACCGCATGTTCATGTGCCCAACGTCATTAATGATTTATCGACTGATCGCCTGCTGACCACCGAATGGGTGGATGGACAACATATCAAAAACTATATCGATGCCCCTTTGGACCAACGCAACGCCATTGCCCTGAATTTGTTTAAGGCATGGTATATCCCCCTTTATAAAACTGGAATTATTCACGGTGACCCACATCCGGGAAATTATACCGTGCGTGATAATTTGGATATCAACTTGCTCGACTTTGGGTGTGTTCGCGTGTTCCGCCCTGAATTTGTTGGGGCAGTGATAGACCTTTATAATTCCCTTAAAAATTCAGACGAGGAACTGGCTATAAGTGCCTATAAAACATGGGGTTTTGGTAATTTATCAAAAGACATGATCGAGGTTTTAAATATCTGGGCTAGCTTCCTTTACGGACCGATTTTAGATAATAAAGTTCGCGTGATTGGCGAAACAAATAACGGCGTTTATGGCCGTGAAAAGGCGCGCGAAGTCCATGCAAAATTACGCAAACTACGCCAAGGTGTTCCCGTACCACGTGAATTCGTCTTCATGGATCGCGCAGCCCTTGGAATTGGATCCGTGTGCATTCGTCTTCAATCACAATTAAATTGGTATGAATTATTCAATGACTTAATCGAAGGATTTGATGTTAAAAAATTGCATCAGGCGCAAGAAACTATCTTGCCTAAATATGGGTTAAATCAATGATTGACCCTCAAAAACCCTAAAACCATTTTCACCTTTTCTTGTAAGCGCCCCGCAAAAACATCTGCGATCATCCATAATGCAATTGCTGTTGCGACAATATAGTCGCCGCTTTGAAGAGCAAAAACGATGCCTGGAATCTTAAAGATAATATTTAACATTCCTGTCACTGCGGGCATATTATTTGCGGTTTTTAAATACCCTAATTTTTCCACAAAAAATCGAACAAAGCCAATTGTCCAAGCCAATGACATTCCCCATAATGATAACTGAACCCATGAATCTACTATTAAAGATACAGAGTAAATTAAAAGAATATTTCCAATCACAAAACAAAGGGCAGATATCGAATAGCCAAGCGTTTTATTTCCAAATCGGGTTAAAATCAATTCT
>JAUHXB010000023.1 GCA_030427215.1 Alphaproteobacteria bacterium
CCCATCGCACCAACGGCCTGTATCATCAAACTGGCCACCGCGATGGGGGCCAACCACATCGCCCATGATACGATCAACATACAGGCATCTTGAGCAAATTCGCATATTTCTTTAAATGTTTTGGTTGGCTTTGTTTTAAGGGTAAGGAGCGCGATCCCGACAATGATCCCTAAAATAACCAATTGAAGCATATTTTTATTTAACTGTGCCTCGGCTGGGTTCACGGGAACCATATTCATGATCCGGTCAGGAATGGTCAGGTTGGATAATGTTTCCTTTGTCACGGCCTCGGCTGGTGCCATCAATGACTGATCAACGCTTAATCCCGGTTGAACAAATGATGTGATGGACAGACCGATTGTAATGGCCACGGCGGTGGTTAAAACGAAATAGGGAACAAGGCGCACGCCCATGGACCGTAGATAGGAAAGTGAACCCGCCGATCCAACCCCTAATATGACAGATGATAAAACAAGCGGCACAATCACCATTTTTAAAATAGCGATAAACAGGTCCCCCGGTAACGCCACCCAAGGCATATAGGATTCAGGAATTGATACGGTCATCGCAATTGCGATACCGACAACCATTCCAATTAATATTTTAAGCCATAATTTTTCGGGGAGTGTGTGATGATTTGTCATTGAACTAAAATTTCATTTGTTTATTTATACTATTATAAGAGATTAACTGATTTAAGGATAATTACAAAATGAGCAATGAAACAGAAACCCCTGTAACAAATCAGCCGGCATTCGATATTCCATCAATTGATGAACTAAATTGGGATACACTCGTAAATTACGATTATTCGGGCATAAGTGAATTAGTCGTTACTTACAGCATGCAGATATTAGCGGCCGTTGCCATTTTCTTTATCGGGCGATGGGTTGTTCGTCGTTTGGTCAATGTTGTTAAAAAAGGATTGTCTAAAACACGGATGGATCCGACACTGATTGGGTTTTTAGGGAATATCCTGTTTGGAATAGGGCTTGTCTTTGTTATCGTCGCCGCCATGTCGCAGGTTGGGATTGATACCACGTCATTCGCCGCCGCCATTGCCGCGGCTGGTTTAGCGATTGGTTTGGCCTTACAAGGGTCATTATCAAATTTTGCCGCTGGTTTTCTCATTATCCTCTTCGGTTTCTTCAAAAAGGGTGATTATATTGAGGCCGCGGGAACAGCAGGATCTGTCGATGATATTTCAATTTTTACAACCACATTAATTACACCGGATAACAGAACAATTATTATTCCTAACGGGAATATCACAACGGATAATATTATCAATTACACGGCAAATAAGCGTCGTCGTTTGGATTTGGTTATTGGGGTGGCTTATGATGCAGATCTCAAAAAGACACAAAAATTATTGATGAAGGTCATTACGGGTCATGAAAAGGTTCTGACGAATCCTGAACCAATCGTAGAGGTGAATGAATTGGGTGCATCATCCGTTGATTTCATTGTTCGCCCATGGGTTAAAACCGATGATTTGTGGCAAACGAAATGGGATTTGATGAAGGATATTAAAATAGAATTAGATAAAGCAGGCATTGGCATTCCATTCCCACAACGTGATGTGCATTTATTTATTGAGGATGGTCAAACATTGCCAATCAAAACCACAAAAGCAAAAGCAACAAAGAAAAAATAATGATTTAAAAAGGCCTCATAGAGGTCTTTTTTTTGCCTGATTTCATGCATATCCTGAAACGGTCAACAAATTATGAAAGGTTTATGACATGAAAAAATTATTTTTAATGGCTGCGGTTTTAGGTGGCGTTGCAATGACATCAGGTGCTGTTTTGGCCGATAACCACGGCGATCATAAAAAAGGTAAAATGATGGAGCGTGTGGACACTGATGGTGATGGTATGATTTCAAAGGCAGAATTCATGGCCAAACACGAATCGAAATTCATGGAAATGGATGCCAATGGTGATGGATCATTGTCAAAAGACGAAATGAAGGATGCGCGTCAGGATCGCAAAGATAAGATGATGAAGTATAAGGATAAAATGAAAGACAAAATGGAAAACTAGATCTTCCCCATAATCATAGAGGCGCTATTTCGAAAGCCTCTATGATTTTTTCGCTTTAGGCGTCGTTTTTAACGGCGCCTTTTTCCATTGTTTCGCAACCTTTATCGATTTCACAATCGGGGTATATTTCGTTTTATCAATCTGACGAATAAAATCGGCAATACGTGGTTGGATTTCATCCCTCCATCGTCGCCCGTTAAATATTCCGTAATGCCCAACACCATCTTGTGTATGCGTATAATGCATGTTTGCAGGAAGTTCTGAACATAGATCATGTGCCGCCAATGTTTGCCCGGTTGCGGAGATGTCATCTAACTCACCCTCAACGGTCATTAATGCGGTTTTTGTGATTTTCGTTGCATCGACATCATATAGTTTATCCGTTTTCGGGTCTTTCCATTTCATTTGTCCCTTTGGCAATAGATGTTTTTGGAAAACCATTTCAACCGTTTGAAGATAAAATTCACCTGTTAAATCCATCACCGCCAAATATTCATCGTAAAATTTTCTGTGGCGTTGGGCATCTTCGCCATCACCTTGAATCAAATGCTGATAAAATTTTAAATGAGATCCAACATGACGATCCAAATTCATCTGCATAAACCCTGATAACTGCATAAACCCAGGATAAACGCGGCGACCCGCCCCCGGATAATACATCGGCACATTGGTCACAACCGATTGTTCAAACCATGATAGTGGGCGTTGTTCCGCCAGTTCTGTCACCGCCGTTTTTGAAACACGGGGGTCAATGGGGCCACCCATTAAAGTCATCGATTTTGGTGTGTTTTTATCATCTTGGGCGTTCATCACTGCCACCGCCATAAATACAGGGACTGCGGGTTGGCATACCGCCATAATATGAGTATCTGGCCCCAATATTTTGCAATAATCCATCACATAAGCGACATAATCATCCAAGTTAAATCGCCCTTCACGAAGGGGAACAAGACGGGCATCAACCCATTCGGTAATATAAACCTCATGATTGGGCAATAATGCCTCTACCGTTCCACGCAATAATGTCGCGAAATGTCCAGACATTGGCGCAACGATCAAAATTTTTGGATCCTTACGATCCGTATCACGTTTGAAATGGGTCAGTGTTGCAAATGGTTTTTCATCTATTGTGACCTCGGTCACTTTCACTTTTTTGCCGTCAATTTTCGTTTCGGGCAAACCAAATTCGGGCTTTCCAAATTTACGTGTTGTCCGCTCAAATAATTCCGCGCCTGCCGCCAATGACCGCGCCGCAGGCATATATGATAATGGCGATAATGGATTTTGAGCCGCGGTCTTAACCGCTTCTGCCGTAAATCTTGCGGGGGCCAACATGGCCTGCCAAGCGTCATAAAGGTGATAAAGCATTTTTTGTCCTATCGATACATTTTAAAAAAATAGTTTACACTAAATTCGTATATAAATCTTTTGTTTTTATAAAGATGTATGTCATTGTTATAGCCATGGATTTTTTAAACCGATGTGACGATGCTCTACTGGCACTTCTTATTACAATTTTTTTACAATTAATATGCATGATGATTATGGCAGTGACGAAACGCCCGATTGGAAATGTTCCTATTATTGAGGCGGTAACCAGAAAGATGGTGCAGAAATTGGTCGATAGATTGAATCGATCGGGACGGTCCCATTTTGCGTTAATGATGCGCGGGACAATTATTTTCTTTTTATTACTTGCCACCACCCTGTTTCTGTTTATCGGATTGGAATTCGTTACGGGTGCGTTGTCTTTGCCTTCCTATCATCATTTTGTTGTTTTGATGTTATGCTTATCACCCTGCGCCGTGACTATGGTGGTTTTAAATGTATCCGCTACACAAAAAACGCAAAAGGGCTTTTATCAATCACTTGCGCTTGCCATTCATCGCAATTTGGTAAAGTCAGACCAATATGCCCAAAGGCGAGCCGGGGGGCAGGCTTTGGTCACGGCACTTACCGAATGGATGATGGCGCCATTGGTGATTTATGTTGCCTTTGGCGTGCCTATTCTCGCTCTCTATATCGCGTTAAGCCTGTTTATTCGCAGTGTTGCCGATGATAACAGTGCATTTGTCGCCCCATTTTATTGGCTATACAAAACATTACAATTTGTGCCATATGTGATTTTATCATTGTTATTATGCGTGGCCTCAATATTTACCGCGGGTGGAAACCCAATGCGGGCGTTAAAGGGGCTTAAACATTGGAAATCGATGCCTTTGGCGACCTTGGCCTATGCTCAAAATGTTATTTTAGGCGGGGCGACACAAAATCTAAGTGGTCAAAAAATCCCACATGATTGGGTCGGTCCCGAAGGTGCAACCGCGAAATTAGACCATAAGGACGTTATTCGTTTATGTATCCATTGCGGGATTACAATGTTTTTAACATGCGTGACGTTGTATGTGATTATTGTTTTATCGGGTGGTTATTTTTAATTCTGCGCGAGGGTAGTTATGCCTGTCGGACGAGCTTGTGGTCTTAGGGAAGATGTTGGTGCAGTGGTGTACAATTGACCATTGGCTTGGTATATATCTTTTCCGCTTAATCCTGAAAAATCGATCATTAATCTTTCAAAAACAGGGTTAGCCCTTTGAATCACATAGCGATTTGAATATTCAGGAATATTACCAAATTTTGTGTCCATACCCTCAAGAAAAATTGTATTTTTATTGGCATTCGCCGTTTTTGAAAAGTACTCTGTCGATAATATTACTAAACCTTCCTCTTTAGAAGCTTCCACGATAATTTCTGTTAGTTTTTCAGTGTCGGATATTTGAATATCCGGATAATGTTCTGCAAAATATTTTAAATATTGATATCCCGTGGGACCAGCGACATTGTGCAACATTAACAAGCCAACATTTTCTTGTACGGCGGCAATATGCGCTTGAGGATCGTCTGGCAGATTTTCAATCATTAGCTCTGGAAAATGCTTTTTAACCTCTACGCCAAAAACTTGTCCCATAAAAACGGGATCATTCGCCAAATCGCGAATAATTGTTTCCACATAATCGACTCTTCCATCTAACATGTCATCTTCTATTGCACTTGGATTTTGTCTTAATCTGGGATCATCCAACATTGCGTTGATGGCGATAATCCTGTGATCATTAGGATCACCATGCCTGTAAAAAGACGTTTTTTCTACATTCAAACGGATATAATCAATTAACTTGGCATATCCTGTTTGCCCAGGGCCATTATAATAAGGCAGACCACTGTCCCCATGCCTCATTCCTTGCAAATCAAATCCACCAGTTTCCGCAAATGCTTTATACATTGTGGCAACTGGTGAAGCTCCTTCCTCTGCCGCATTTAAAGAATACTGACAAAATAGGCGCATATTGGCATCTTTATCAGAACACGCATGATTGAAATTTCCTGCTAAGCTTCCAATTCGATAGCCATCTGGGTCTAGATGATTATTTTCGTAAGACTCCTTGAGATGTAAAAGCCCAACAGTACTTGTTAAACCTCCAATAAGACCTATTGCGGTCGATCTCCACATATTTTCCTTAGTAAAACAGTTTTGCCATAATATTTTTGTAGTGGTGCTTGTTACACTTGGGATTTTTGAAATAAACCGCCCGCCGACTTTTGAAATGACTAAACCAGTGATA
Organism: Alphaproteobacteria bacterium; assembly: GCA_030427215.1. Taxonomy (GTDB): domain Bacteria; phylum Pseudomonadota; class Alphaproteobacteria; order Micavibrionales; family UBA1664; genus UBA1664. Next base: position 5,669 of record JAUHXB010000023.1, read on the forward strand.
TACGCTTCTTGCATAAACCGCCCCAATGCACCTTTATTAGTGTAATGACCAAAGATATCTTTTTTCATGTCGATAGTTTCAGGCATTATTCATCTTTCGCTTTGTTATTCCAATCTCATACGCCTATCATCCCATAAAAACCTTATGAAAATGCTATTATTCCATCAAATTCGAAATAAATTTGTATGAGGGGAAGACTTAACCTTGCGCGGTGTCATGGTCATGTTATCCTTTTCTCATCAAAAATATTAAACTGAAGGATTAAATAAGATGAATATCCATGAATATCAAGCCAAAGAATTATTAGAAAAATACGGCGTTGCCGTGCCAAAGGGCATTCCCGCAATGACTGTGGACGAGGCCGTAAAGGCCGCCGAGAGCATGGATAGCGATCTTTACGTTGTGAAGGCTCAAATTCACGCTGGTGGTCGCGGTGCAGGGCATTTTTTAAATAATCCCGAAGGCAAGGGCGGGGTTCGCCTTTGTAAAACAATTGATGATGTTCGCGATGCGGCAACGGCGATGATGGGCGAAACGCTTGTCACTGTTCAGACTGGTCCAGAGGGTAAACAAGTTAATCGCCTGTATGTGACTGACGGTGTTGATATTGCCAAGGAATATTATTGTTCTGTTGTTTTGGATCGTGGAACATCACGCGTAACATTCATGGTATCAACCGAGGGCGGAATGGATATCGAAGATGTGGCGCATGAAACACCCGAAAAAATTACACATGTCACCATTGATCCTGTCACAGGGATGATGGGTCACCACGCACGTCGTTTGGCCTTTGCATTGGGCTTAACGGGTGACACAATGAAATCGGCAACGAAATTTTTTGCCGCGCTTTATAAATGTTTCATCGAAACGGATGCATCCATTGTTGAAATTAATCCATTGATCGTTACGGATAAAAACGAAGTTATGGCGCTTGATGCCAAGATGAATTTCGACCCTAATGCGTTGTATCGTCAAAAAGAAATCTTCGCCATGCGCGATGAAACTGAAGAAGACGCACAGGAAAAAGAAGCCGCGGATTGGGAATTAAACTATGTCCGTCTGGACGGAAATATCGGATGTATGGTGAATGGCGCGGGATTGGCGATGTCGACCATGGATATTATCAAATTATATGGCGGTGAGCCAGCAAACTTCCTCGATGTAGGTGGCGGGGCAACGGCGGAACGCGTGACCGCGGCCTTTAAAATTATTCTGTCGGATAAACAAGTTCAGGGCGTTTTGGTCAATATTTTTGGTGGAATTATGAAATGTGATGTCATCGCCGAGGGTGTCATCGCCGCAGCGAAAGAAGTCGCATTAAGCGTACCATTGGTTGTCCGCCTTGAAGGGACAAATGTTGAAAAAGGTAAAGAGATGTTGAACAACTCGGGCCTACCAATCATTGCCGCGGATAATTTGGGCGATGCCGCTCAAAAAATTGTTGATGCCACAAAACAGGCCATGGCGGCGTAATTAAAGAATTTAGGAAGGACTAAAACATGTCAGTACTCGTCAATAAAAATACAAAAGTAATCTGCCAAGGATTTACAGGCGCGCAGGGGACTTTTCACAGCGAACAAGCCATTGCCTATGGCACTAAAATGGTTGGTGGTGTGACACCGGGGAAGGGCGGTTCGAAACATCTTGATCTGCCTGTCTATGACACGGTTTATGACGCGCGCGAGGCAACGGATGCGAATGCGTCCGTGATTTACGTGCCACCTCCGTTTGCGGCAGATGCTATCCTTGAGGCAATTGAAGCCGAATTGGAATTAATTGTATGTATCACCGAAGGGATCCCCGTTTTGGATATGGTGAAGGTGAAACGCGCACTGGATGGATCGAAATCTCGTTTGATCGGGCCAAATTGCCCAGGAATCATCACACCTGATGAATGTAAAATCGGTATTATGCCAGGGCATATCCATAAGCGTGGAAGCGTAGGGATTGTGTCACGTTCAGGAACATTGACTTATGAAGCCGTGGCGCAAACGACTGCGGCTGGACTTGGTCAATCAACATGTATCGGTATTGGTGGTGACCCCGTGAACGGAACAAACTTTATCGATTGTATTGACCTGTTTATGGCGGATGATGAAACGGAATCGATCATTATGATCGGTGAAATTGGTGGTGCGGCCGAAATCGAAGCCGCGGAATATTATAAATCACTCAAAAATCCAAAACCAATTGCTGGTTTCATTGCGGGTGTGACTGCGCCTCCGGGTAAACGCATGGGTCATGCGGGTGCCATTATTTCTGGTGGTGATGACACCGCCCCTGCAAAAATGGACGCCATGCGCTCCGCAGGTTTCGTTGTAACCGAAAGCCCAGCAGGTTTGGGTGAAGCGATTGTTGAGGCGATTGCTGCTTAACGCACATGCCCAAAATTAATGTAAAACATAAATACGGGCTGTTATGGCTCGTATTTTGCGTTTTGGCGTTGGTTGCGCTTCAAAACCAGCAATATCAAACGCCTACATCGGCCTATAATAAGGGGTTTTTGGAACGATTGGATGCCGAGGGGCATGCGATTGAAAAACATGTCGGTAAATCGGATGCTTATTTGCGTAAACGATTGGACACCGAGGGTATATCTGCCGCCTCAACATTCAATGATATGGCAGAGGCCGAAGACGCCATTCGAACTGTTTTAATCAAACGTGGTGATTTGGTGCAGGTATGGCTGGACACAGAACGGTCATCTAAAAAAGCGTTTTATCATAAAATGAAAAAGGATGTTGGGCGTGTGTTAAAACGTGAATGGAATGCCCCACGCGTTGGAAATCAGGCTCGCGTTGTTTTAATCCGTGATCAACATTACAGAGAAGGCTTTTTTATACTGACTGCCTATCCTGAAATTAGAAAATAGAGAAATGCAATACGATATGCTATTGTCTTAAAATTATGACACAGGCACAAAAATCCGCATATATATTGGGGCTATCTGGCCTCATTCCATTTATTATTCCTGCCATTGCGGTTTGGTTTGTGACCCCTGATATGTCACAAATATTGGAAACGATGCAAATGGCGTATGCCGCGCTCATTATATCGTTCATGGGCGGGGTGCAATGGGGATATGCAGTAAAACATGGCGATGCCGCGCGGCCAATTCATTATGTTTTAAGCGTTATTCCAACCTTAATTATATTTGCGGTTTTGTTTTTTACGCTTGCGGTGAAGGGATATCAAATCACCCTTATTTTTATGGTTTTGTTATTTGTGCAAACCATTTTGGATCAACGCCGATATGTTGAGACATGGTTTCTAAAATTAAGATGGATATTAACAATAACGGCGGTTTTAAGCCTTTTGTCCGTATGTATTTTTCAAATTATAAAATTCTAAGACTATCATTCAGGCCACAAAAAACCCACGTGAAATCCGCGGGTTGTTCAACCGTATAAAAACAACCTGAACCATGCAGGTTGTATATTAAGCGCTATAGCCTATCACTTTTGGCCTAAACCAAGTGCAGGACCTTTTCTATCTGGTGTAGATGTCACATGACCTCTATCAACATTTTCGCGTGCACCAAATGTGATATCCATCCTATAGTCTGCATTACCATTTCTAAATGCTTCTGATATTGGTCTAGCGATTACCATTATAATTATCTTTCTTTGTTACTATAATAATATTACATATAAACATTTAATTTTTAGTTAAGTCATTTTCATAAATGTCTATAAGGTTACTATAGCCCATTAAAGTGAAGCTGTCAATAAATTCAGTTTTTCCTGCTATTTTACCAAGTTCATATACTATGCCTGTTTTCCAATACATTTTGTCGTCAAATTTTTGTTCTTCGCGATGAATGTAAATGGATTCGCCTCTATCAACGCTGACACGGCATAACATCGGGTCATATTCATGGGAGCATTCACGGATGGCGCCCGCCATATGAATGGTGATTTCGGGTTCGTTGATATCCATTGATTCGGAGACCGAAATAAACACTGCCTCTTTCGACGGGGCGTAATCCCGATTTTGTGCCCCGCGTAAAACACTGATTTTTATATCATATTCGCGGACAAAATCGACTAATTCTTGTCCCATCTCGCTTTGTGAGAGGCGATTGAGGCAAATATCGATGATTTCGCGTTCTCTTGAATGGCGAATCATTCGCTTTTCGGGTTTTTTATCTGATTTTAAAATTGCATTGAGTGAATCAAATGGGTTTTTCATGCGGAATCCCCTCTAAATTGAACGGGTTCATGATTTGTTTGGGGCGTGTTTATAATCATATCACGAGGCTTTATTTCCAATTGGCCCGATGGCTCCACCAGAATAGAGGCCTTTAATAATGTTCCCCCATAAAATAAATCACCAGATACAACCAGATAAGATGTGTTTTTATCAATCATAACCGTCGGATTTTCGTGATTACTTTTTAACTCAATCTGTTGGTCGGTGGCTAAACTGTCAATAAACGGCAATGTTTCAACATCACGGATAAGATAGATATCGCCATCATCCCCACGAATATTGGCAAGATAAAAATCAACATAATCAATCACGTTGGATTCGGTGAGGTAGAGCGATCCCTTTGCATTAACAATATTCAATGGAGTGGGGGACCCATCAAGCAGATGAAAGCTTTCCCCATCGCTTAAAAAATCGAGTGAAAAACAGGGCAAAGTCGCATAATTGGTAATGCGATAAACCATGTAATCTTGATAAAATGATAGGGGCTTAAAGCTGGCCTCACTGGCGGTTTGAGAGAATAAATGAGGGTCTGATACTGTCGCGATATGCGTCAATATCCCTGCCGATTGAATTTTGTCTAATACTTGCCAGTCCATGAATCACTAAAATTGTATGTCTCATTATACCAAAAACAAAGCGAAAAGTCATGTTTTAAGCAGAAACAGCGTCATAAGCCTTCAATAAAACATCTTCTGCGCGGGTGGCATGGCGTGAGTCTTCGGAAATAATTTGCCGCCATCGGCGTGCGCCTTTAACCCCTTGGTAAAAATTCACCATGTGACGCATGACCGATTTTATGGGGGTATCGTATCGTGCGTTTTGATCGTTGGCATAAGCGATCATAGAGTTGATAATGGCCTCATCATTGATTGCCCAATCGGTATTATAAAATGCGCGCTCCAAATCGACCAATACACGTGGATTGTGATAGGCCTCTCGCCCAATCATAAACCCATCATAATCA
>JAUHXB010000259.1 GCA_030427215.1 Alphaproteobacteria bacterium
CACAGGCCTATGCCAAGGCGCAATTGGGTGCAGGAATTATTCTACCGACATCGGGAACAGTATTCCTATCCGCGCGAAACAAGGACAAAGATGAGCTGTTACCCTTGGCAAAAGATTTATCCGATATCGGATTTGATCTGATTGCAACGGGTGGAACATGTGATTATTTGAATGATCATGGTCTTAAGGTCACAAAAATAAATAAAGTGTCCGAAGGTCAACCGCATGTTGTTGACGCCATTATTAATGGTGATATAGCATTAATGATCAACACGACAAAGGGACGTCAGGCCATGTCAGACGGCACGCAAATTCGTCGCACCGCATTGATGCATAAATTGCCTTATTACACCAATTTGCATGCGGCAAAGGCCGCCATCGGTGCAATCCGCGCGATCAATGCCAAAGATTATGATGTAAAATCATTGCAGGATTATTTCCCAGGAAGCTTAAGAGAAGCGGCTTAGCCGCTCACACACTGAATGGCATTTCGAGCAGCATTACGCTCGTGAATTCGTTTCAGGCCTTCAAGAGTTAGATCCGCCTCAACAGCTTCAATCACATTTGTACCATCGATAAATATCGGTGCTAAACCGCCTGTGGCGATAACTTTTGGCTTATCACCTAATTCTTCTGTCATACGCGTTATCATCCCCTCAATCCTCGCGATATAACCCCAATATAGGCCAGATTGCATAGCGGAAATTGTTGAATTTCCAATCACAGTTTGTGTTTTTTCAACTTGGATTTTAGGCAAAGCCGCCGCCGCGCGGTGAAGCGCGTCAACGGACAAATTAATCCCCGGTGCGATTACACCACCAGCATAATCGCCACGACCATTCACAACATCAAATGTCGTGGCGGTTCCAAAATCGATGATAATGATTGGGCATTTATATTTTGCCCTTGCTGCCACGGCATTAACCAGCCGATCCGCACCAACCTCTTCGGGGTTAGGCATATCAATGTTTATTCCTAAATCAATTTCAGGTGATTTTATAAATTGAGGCACGGCATCACAATATTTTGTGCACAGGCGTTCTAAATCAAAATTCGCATCTTGAACAACTGAACTAATCAATATTGATGAAATATCCGAAAAATCAATTTGCGCATGTTTGAATAATGGCATTAACCATGATGCGTATTCATCCGCGGTTCGCGTTGAGATCGTTTTACATCGCCAAATGATTGGTTTGTCATTTTTAAAAACCGCAAAGACCGTGTTTGTATTTCCGCAATCAATCGCCAAAAACATGTTTCTAAAGTCCTTTTGTAAAGCAAGAGACGGTGGCTTTAACTTAAAAAATGGTCGGGATGAGAGGATACTCGACATCAAAACCAAACTGTTAAATACTGCGGACTACAAGGTTATTGGTTAGTTGTAGGTCACACTTAAAGGTCTCACTTATCACCCTTAATGTCAAGTAATATTAGATGGGCATACCTACCCCAAAACTTTATTCTTCAAGTATTTCTCTATGTTTTTATCCCCATCCATGTCATATAGATTAAGTTATAAGCACATAAAGGCTATGGGGGGCATTATATCTAACAAGTCGATGTTTTACCTTATTGCAAATCTATACAAAAATTTGGAATTAGTCTCTAAGCTGTAAGTCAAAGGAATGAATGCATGTGTATTTTATCCACTTTATAATACATTGCTAGATCATTTATTTTTCCCCAAAATCATAACATTACCATTTAAACAACTTATCAACTTTCAAAAGACATTTCTTTTGTCTGTTGACGCTGAATTAAATCATCTTAGGGTCAGATTTAAGGATTATTTTTTAAAGGAAGAACATGACTGAATTATTGAATATAAAAATACCTAAATGGCTGTTGGCTGTTGGCTGTTTGCTGTTGGCTATGGGATGGCCACTTTTTGCAATTATTTTTTATACTAATATTCCGTTTGTGGATTTTGTGCAAAGTCTAGAGAGATTCCCACGAATGATAATTAATTTTATTGTTTTATTTGTTCCATCATTTGCATGTAGTTACTTTGCACCTATCCCAAAAAGCAAGATCATAAAAATAATCGTATTTATAATTATTTGTATTTTATATTTAGCTTTTTTATATGCGACTACATCACACTCACAACATCA
>JAUHXB010000260.1 GCA_030427215.1 Alphaproteobacteria bacterium
CCTTGGTGATATTGGGGCCAAAATACAATCCATTGCCGAACCCGAACGATTTTCCGTTGTTCGCGATTTTTGCGGACATGGCATTGGTCAAGAATTCCACACACCGCCCAGCGTCGTTCATTTCGGTAAACCCGGAAAGGGAACGGTTTTAGAGGAAGGCATGATTTTCACGATTGAACCGATGATTAACGAAGGCAAATATGACGCAAAAATCCTATCCGATGGATGGACAGCGGTCACACGTGATCGTAAATTGTCCGCCCAATTTGAACATACAATTGGCGTGACGGCAGATGGATATGAAATTTTCACCCTATCCCCCGCTGGATACACAAAACCACCCTATAATGACTGATAAGCCACATCATGTCGGGCATCGTGATCGCCTTCGTCAACGATATATTGATGGTGGAGAAAGCGCTTTGGCGGATTATGAGTTATTAGAACTCTTGCTCTTCACCGCCATCCCACGTAAGGACGTAAAGCCAATTGCAAAAGATTTAATCGCGGCATTTGGAACATTGCACAAGATGCTTGAAGCGCCCATATCCGCTTTATGTGATGTAAAGGGTGTGTCAGAAAATACAGCGATATTTTTGAAAACCATGCATTCCTTGCACACCCGCGCGATGCATGCCGATTTAATAGATAAACCTGTCCTTAATAATTGGGATCGCCTTATTGCCTATCTTCATGCCGCAATGGCAGAAGATAATATTGAACGATTTCGTGTATTATACCTTAATCGTAAAAATGTGCTGATAGAGGATGATATTCACGCCAGCGGAACAATTGACGGTGCACCCGTTTATACGCGGGAAATCATGAAAAAGGCAATGAATTTAGGCGCAACCGCATTGGTGTTGGTGCATAACCACCCCAGTGGCGATCCAACCCCTTCGGGCATGGATATTGATTTAACAAATCGAATTATAAGCGCCGCAAAACCCCTTAACATCGACATTCATGATCATATCATCATGAGCCGTTCAGGCCATACAAGTTTGAAATCTATGGGGTTGATCGCCTAAAAATTGGGGCTAACTCAGCTGCTTTTTGTCGAGAAAAACAAGCGTCAGTTACATAATCAGGTATTTGCAACGGATACACTGCACGTGAAATACCCTCAACAAAATCGATGACCTTCACATGCTTTCCCCTTGCAAATGAAATACCTTCTTCATCAATAATTGCCTGATGGTCATAAGGAAGTGATGTCCAAACATCCCGTAATTCAAACCCAAATTTTTGTATACCCCAAACGAATTGAGCGTTACGTCCAACATGATCAAATGGGTCTAAACACCCCGCAACAACTTGCATCATTTGTGTAAAGTTCTCAAAACCCAAATTTGAAAATTTTGACTGGTCACTTTCAAATCGTTTCTTTTGATCGTCAAACTTTCTTTTAAAATCGTCAAACGCCTGATCCGCATGATAACCGTTATATTCGGCCATCATGACATTTATGACTTTGCTCAATACAACATTGAAACGATTTTGAGATTGCTTAAGCCTATACCTATTGTGAAAATCAGAGACAGAAGAAAAACCAGGAAGTGAGCGGATTGGAATAGTCATCTAATTAAGCACTTCCTAACCTAATCCTAATACAGCCTTCAAAAAGCCTCCACAACTTTCAGGTTCGGAACTCTCAAGATAATTAAAATATGGCTGAATATCTGTGCCATAGGGCAAAACATGATTTGCATCAGGGGCCCAACTATCGGATACAACATCACCAAAAACTATGATATCGGATCCGCCATCAAGATTTAAGGGCATTGTCTCTTGCCCTTCAAAAAATTGTTTTGGTCTTATAACCTCTCCCATTTTGTACTTTCATTTTATAATTTATTTACAAAACGATACGACAATAGCAAACAAAATGTCAAATTTTTTATGTTTTTATTTTTTAAAAAATTAATGTTGGTCAAGATAGTCAAGTTTTTCCCCTCTAAGGTGTTGATTTTATTCACCTTGACCAACTTGACTTATGCTTTAAGAGCTTTTCTAAATGAGCGTAACTACCCACAACGCAAAATTATTATAGGACAAAATACCTATTTTGTCAATTTATATATAGTGAAATTTAAGCCGTTTAACGTCATTAT
>JAUHXB010000261.1 GCA_030427215.1 Alphaproteobacteria bacterium
AAGATCTGCGCAAAATTGAGAAAAAAATGCGCGAAATTATTCAACGCGGAGCAAAATTTGAGCGCGAGGTTTGGGATCGCGCGGAGGCCATAACTTATTTCAAAAATAAGGGCGAAGATTATAAGGCGGAATTAATTTCCGACCTGCCCACCGACCAAACAATTACAATTTATAAACAGGGCGATTGGCTTGATCTATGTCGTGGTCCGCACATGCCCTCGACAAAACAAATTGGGCCCGCCTTTAAATTGATGAAGGTTGCGGGTGCCTATTGGCGTGGAAATTCCGACAATGCAATGTTAACCCGAATATACGGCACGGCATGGCATACACAGGATGATTTGGATGCGTATTTACATCGTTTAGAAGAAGCGGAAAAACGTGATCACCGTAAATTGGGCAAGGAAATGGGGCTATTCCATTTCCAAGAAGAAGCGCAAGGGTCCGTGTTCTGGCACCCCAAAGGATATGAAACCTATTTGGCATTGGAGGCTTATGTTCGTCGTCGTCTTAAGGCCGATGGTTATGACGAGGTTCGCACACCACAATTAATGCATTCCAAATTTTGGAAGGAATCAGGCCATTGGCAAAAATACCGTGAAGATATGTTTGTTGTTCCCGATGATATTCAGGAAGGGAAAGATGACGATCCCGTTCAAATTAAATCAGATGGCGATTGGTTGGCACTAAAGCCGATGAATTGCCCTGCCCATGTGCAAATTTTTAATCAGGGTTTAAAATCGTACCGTGATCTGCCTATACGTTTTTCTGAATTTGGATGTTGCCACAGGAACGAAGCACACGGCGCGCTACACGGTCTAATGCGTCTTCGCCAATTTGTACAAGATGATGCGCATATTTTCTGTCGCGAAGATCAAATCATGGCAGAATCCATCAAGTTCTTTAAATTGGTCCAAGATATGTACAAGGATTTAGGGTTTGAAGATTATAAAATTACATTCGAAACCCGCCCCGAATTACGCGTTGGATCAGATGAATTATGGGACAAGGCCGAAACGGAATTAGAGGCCGCATTGAAAGAAATGGGTTTTGAATACGAAGTCTGCGAAGGTGACGGTGCATTTTATGGCCCGAAAGTCGGCTTTATTATTCGTGATGCCATCGGTCGTGAATGGGGTTGTGGGACATTACAACTTGATTTTAATTTGCCTGAACGCCTTGATGCCAATTACATCGCACAAGATGGATCAAAACAACGCCCCGTGATGTTGCACCGTGCCGCGCTTGGCGCATTGGAACGATTCATCGGTATTATGATTGAAAATTACGCAGGGAAATTACCTCATTGGCTTGCCCCTGTTCAGGCGGTTGTGACCCCCATCACGGACGAAGCAAAAGACTATGCCCAAGGGATTTTTGATAAACTTGATGAAGCAGGTTTCCGTGCGGAAACCGATTTCCGCAATGAAAAAATCAATTACAAAATCCGCGAACATTCCGTTGCCAAAGTGCCTTTTATTTTCGTGGTTGGTAAACGTGAGGCCGAAGAAGGCACAATCGCCATTCGTATGCTTGGATCGCAAGATCAAACAATTTTGCCTGTTGCTGATGCGATTGCATTGTTGAAAAAATCATGTACCGCGCCGTTTTGATGTGATGAACGGTGTTCAGACTTTTTTATCAGATACAAAATGGGCTGATGCATCCATTGACTGGTTTGATGCCGATTGGTCAGTGCGCCGTTATGCGCGCCTAACAAAATCCAACGCGGAAACCGCGATATTATTGCAATCTCCGCCTGATAACCACGCGGATGCACTTGAGGGGCATATGATTGGCCCTTGGTCAAAAATGAATCATCATTTCAAATCCATCGAGATCAATGTTCCAACAATTATCAAAGAAGACTTATCAAATGGCTTAATTTTGATGGACGATTTTGGAACGGACACCATCCGTAATAAGGGCATAGACGCCTATTTAAAGGCCACCGATATTTTAACTCAAATGCGCGACCATGAACATGCGTTATCCATCCCCTTGATCAAATACGAAGATACACATGTTTATAAGGCGTTGAGATTTTTTCCCGAATTTGTTTTGGGCGATCCATCATCAACCGATGCATGGTTCAAAACATGGAAAGACAT
>JAUHXB010000024.1 GCA_030427215.1 Alphaproteobacteria bacterium
AAAAGAATAACAACTAACGTTGGAAATAATCAGCACTCAAATTCAAAGGATGTAATCTCAATTAAGAAGGCATTAAACGCAATTGGCTTGTATAATGGTAATGTATCAATGCCATATATTGATGCCGAAATGGATAAGGCAATTTATTCCTTACAAAAAAATGAAAATCTAAAAACTGATGGTCTTATAAAACCAGGGGGACCAACATAGAATGCAATTTTTAGATTAACAGGTGCACCAATCGTCAGATGTCCACAATGTGGTGGCCCACACGGTGGATCAAAAGGAGATTTATGTCCTGATTGTCATGTTAAACAATAGTTATTGACTCAAAAAATCATTGATATCATTTTGAGAATAATCGAGCAGATACCCGATTAATTGATCAATTGAGTCAGTGTAATCTACGGCTTTAGAATGAAGTTGTTTACGGATAAAAATATAGGCATGTGCTCTCCATTCTTCATCAGGCAATGTGAAACAAACATACCTCATGAGATCGCCTGCATAATTTTTGATTTCAGATTGAAAACGAATTATTTTTCCGCTTTCGACATAGCGCCTGAATGCTTCATCAGGAATAATTTGTTCGTCAATTATTCTATTTTGAGGAACGATATCGCCGAATGCCGCAAGGCGTTTTTTGCCTACAAGCATTAATTCTAATTCCTGTCCTTCATGAGGGCCAATCATTTTTCAACCATACTAAAACCAGGATAACAATGAAACAAAAAACACCAGAATTGTCTGCGGAAACGCAGGAGCAATTAAAACAATCTATCCCTGAGGCAATGCAAATTGCCATTTTATCCTATCAAGAATTTGCGGACCGTGGTGAACAAGACAGCAAAGCATCCGATAAATTTAAAGATCATCATAATGCGTGTCGTGCCGCGTTAACGCATATTGAATTATTGTTGAAGTTGGCACGATTGGTGGATGTCTTGGATGATGATCAACAGAATGACATATCGACAATGATTGAGAAGGCATATGCTGAATTGGGCGATAGGTGATGAGGCTTAAAGTCAATTTGGATATGTTTGTTATGATTTGGAATCAAATGCAAAATCAAACAACACCCGACATACACTTGATGATTTTACGATGGTTGGAGCAAGCATGGACGAGCGGTAATAATCGATTATTATTGATGGCATTTCGATCATGTGGGAAATCAACATTGGTTGGAATTTTTGCTGCTTGGTTGCTGTATCAAAATCCAAATTTACGGATATTAATTGTTGCGGCGGAGGACAGCTTGGCCTCTAAAATGGTGCGAAATATAAAACGCATTTTGGAACGTCATCCCTTGACATCTGGTTTGATTCCTAAGGTGATGGATCAATGGGCAAGTGATCGTTTCACGGTTTTAAGGTAACAAGAATTACGGGACCCTTCCGTTATGGCACGGGGGTTGTTTTCCAACATTACGGGTGTGCGTGCGGATATTATTATTTACGATGATGTTGAGGTTCCTAATACGTCTGGAACAAAAGAAGCGCGCGAAGAATTGCGTCATCGTTTGGATGAATCTCGGTTTATCTTAACGCCAAAGGGTATGCAATTATTTGTGGGAACACCGCATTGTTACGACACAATTTATGCCGTTGATCAGGCGCAAAAAAATCTTGATCAAAGCGATCCTTATTTAGATGAGTTTCAGGATTTGCGTATACCAATATATAATGAAAATTATGAAAGTGCATGGCCAGATAAATTTTCAAAGGCCGATATTGAATCCTTAAAAAAGCAAGTTGGTCCGAATAAATTTGAATCGCAAATGATGTTGCGCCCAGTGAATATCGCGCAAGGGCGATTAAATCCTGACCTGTTGCAATTTTATAATGACGATTTGGATTATAAAGAAATTAGTCGAAAACCACATTTATATTTAGGGGGGAAGCAGATTGCATCTTGTTCTGCCTGGTGGGATCCTGCATTCGGATCGGCGGGTGGCGATGCATCCGTTTTGGCGATTATTTTTACGGATGTGGATGGTAAAAACTATATTCATCATATTGAATATATCCGTATTGATGAAGCCAATAAAGACGATGAGGCCACACAACAATGTCAAAAAATTGCATCTGTTTTGGTTCAATATTATGTGCCATGCGTGACGGTTGAAACAAATGGAATTGGAAAATTTCTTCCTGCGATTTTAAGGCGAGAGATAAGGGCGTCGTCCCATTATGCATCCGTGATTGACCACCATACACATTTCAATAAATCACAAAAAATTATTGAAGGCTTTGATGCAGTTATGGCAGCTCAAAATTTATATGTGCATGCCTCAATATCTAAAACGCCTTTCCTCAATGAAATGAGAGAATGGCGGCCAAGTGCATCAAATACAAAAGATGACGGATTGGATGCGGTGGCGTCGGCATTACTGCAAGAGCCAATCCTTATTGCAAGCGGATCGCAAAAAGGCATACGTAAAAATTGGTCCCCCACGGCGCAGATATTCAAAGCAAAAACTTGACTAAATATGAAAATAATGTATGTTGTTGCTTAATGAGTTGGAGTTCACGACAGCAAAAATTAAGAAACATGTTTGGTAAACAGGAGGATCTGTGTTTCCAAGTTGTTGTGTGTTATTACCCTGATGAGAGTAATGAGCGTTATGATTTTGAAAAAGCATGTGAAAAGCACAATATTGAATATGAACTAAATACACCAATGTGTGAAAATTTCGAAATTACTTACGAAGGTTTAGATTTTGGAAATGGTTTTGTGATTATAAATAATGATGGTTCTGTTGAAACCTTTGATCCTTGTGTGGAAGTTATTTATACGATGACAGATACGAAAAAAATCAATGAAATGCTTAAGGGGGATGACTCTGAAGATGAAAATATTTTTTTCGATCACATTGTTTCTGTGTATCTGTATCAAATAGAGAAAGAATTGAAATGTAAATTTAAGATGGGTGCTAAATATATGGATTGGGGGCGCGGGGCTTTTAAATTTCAATTTATTATACATCCTTACACACCTCAATTATGCCATCCAAGAGATGTAGGGGTTTTGAAACCAATTACTCTTGTAGATGGATATGTTATTGATCCAGAACAAGCTAAATTTTCTACTACAAGACAGTTGTCATGTGAGTAACCAATTTAAAAGATTAACTTCACACCTCGTCATTTGGCGAGGTTTTTTATTTTAAAGGACAAATACATGGACCTAACATTCCCATCGCACATGGTGTGGTGGGTGACGGTGATTGACATCCCTGTTGCCACAGCACTTTTTCTTATGATATGGCGGTCGCGCAAAGATTTTGAAAATGAAATTGATCAACTGCATCGTTTGATCGATACGCGTCATGCGCAAATGCGCGATGGTTTAAGCGCTTATAAGCTTGAGGTTGCAAAAACATATTCGACGCAAACTGAAATGCGATTGCTTGAGGGGCGATTGGTTGATCATCTTCTGCGCATTGAATCGAAATTAGACAAACATATTCAACGAAACGCGAAAGGATAAAACATGGGGACATATTCAAAAGTTATAGAAATGAACGAAGGCGATGAATTCGCCGCCAACGAATTTATGAAGGGTATGGAAATTGACGTTATGGCGCGAACCTTGTGGGGGGAGGCAAGATCAGAAGGCCTGAAGGGAATGGAGGCCGTGGCCCATGTGATTTTAAATCGCGTTGCACATGCAAAATCCAAAGGCGAATCATTTTGGTGGGGGCATGACGTTTTAACGGTATGCCAACGTCCATACCAATTTTCATGTTGGAATCCGGGTGATCCTAATCGTCAAAAATTAATGGCGGTTGATAAAGATGATATTCATTTCGCGACCGCATTACGAGTAGCACGTCGAGCCGTTTATAGACAATTAGGTGATGACCCAACATTAGGTGCGGATCATTATCACACAGTTAATGTCTCTCCATTTTGGTCTAAGGGTGAAACGCCGCTCATTCAAATTGGATCACATCTATTTTTTAAATTGGAGGTATAATGCTTGAAACTATTTTAGGGAAATTAGGGCTATCATTTTTAACCACGACTTTGTCAAAAGTGCTGGGTCGAATGGACAATGATATTGCAAAAAATGCTGCACAAATATTAAGTGATGTTGAACGCGAAATTGCCAAGGGTGCGATATCATTAGATCAAGTGAAAGAAGCCAATCGCCATATCGAATATCTGTCTGCGCAAGATAACGAAAAATTGAAAGAGGTTAATCAATCTCTCCGCGCGGAAATTGCATCACAAGATATTTACGTTCGTCGTATGCGTCCGACATTTGGGTATTTAATGGCCCTCACATGGGCGGCACAAATGTTTGGCGTTGCATACATTATGGTGTTTGAAACGGATAAATCCAGTCTAGTGATTGAGGCGATTGAATCTTTATCCGCCATTTGGGCGGTTGGGTTATCCGTCCTTGGAATCTATGTTTATAAACGAAGTGAGGATAAAAGGCTAAAGTAACTCGCGCCGTCTTTTTCGCTGATGGTAGAGGAGAATATAAAGGCCACAGGCAATAATGACGGCACTGCCGACAATCGTGTTGATTTGCGGTATGTCTTGAAATATGACATATCCGAATAATGTTCCCCATATAATTTGAGAATATTGAAATGGTGCCACAGATGCAATGGATGGAGCACGGGCAAAAACGGCGCTTAATGTCAAAACGGCGGTTGGGATAGTGAAGGCGTAAAAGGCCATCGCCAAAAAATGTGTAATATTTATTGTTGGGGGCAAAGGCGATTCAATTGCGGGGATAATATTGGCCAGAACAAGGGCGATACTTCCAAATATGACATAGAGATAGGGATCTTCGTCACGGCCAATTTTACGCACAACCATGGTTGATAATGCAACGCTTAACACGGCACCAAATGCAAAAAGATAGCCGACATTAAAATCATTGTAATCGGGCTGAACCACAATCAAAACACCTGCAAATCCGATGGCAATTACTATCCATTCGGTTATGGACACTTTTTCCTTAAAAATAAAAAATGCCCCTATGGTCACAATAAAAGGCGTTGAGAAAACCACCCCGTAAAAATCGGTAAGGGGTAAGCGATTAACCGCCTCAAACATGAAATAGGTAATAGCAATCAATGTGAGGCCACGAACGATATGAAGCTTTTTATACGATGTGTGATAGGCGCGTGATACGCCATGCCGTTTGATCATCAAAACGGTTAATATGATGAGAGCAGGAAGAGAATTCGCAACGATAATTGTTGAACGTTCAAACCCTTCGCTTAAAAACCATTTGGCCATAGTGTCGGATAGGGAAAACATCAAATACGCAAAGCAGGAATAAAATGCGGCCTGTACATGTGTTAAATGACGTTGAAGAAGTAAAGCAGTCAACATGGATTCGATTTTTCTTTGTTTGGTTTTAAAAACATCCTATAATTTTCATCATGAAAACAAAATCAAAAAAACAACAGACAAGTCTTTTGACGCCCCTTAATCAATTTCTGAAGTTGGAGGCATCGGGGGGTATTCTACTGATGTGTGCGGCAATGGTTGCAGTGATTATCGCCAACACACCTCTGCATGTATATTACGAATATATTCTTGAGAAGGTTTATTTAACCATCGGGTTTTCATCTGTTGATGGGTTTGCGGGTTTGGAAATTTCAAAACCCTTATTGTTATGGATCAATGATGGTTTGATGGCGATCTTTTTCTTTCTTGTCGGGTTGGAAATCAAACGTGAATTTATGGAAGGGGAATTGTCCAGTAGGGATCGTGCTTTGCTACCGGCCTTGGCTGCTCTGGGGGGCATGGTTGTTCCTGCGCTTGTCTATTATTATCTTAATATGGGGAACCCAGAATTGATCCGTGGGTGGGCCATTCCTGCGGCAACCGACATTGCCTTTGCCCTTGGTATTTTGGCGCTTGTTGGATCCCGTGCGCCTGTGTCCCTCAAAATTCTTTTGACTGCTATCGCAATTATCGATGACCTTGGCGCGATTATGATTATTGCACTATTTTATACGGAGACAATCAAGTTAATTCCGTTGATGTTTGCGGGCGCGGCCTTTTTGGGGCTTGTTGCCGTTAATCGATCACGGGTGATGAATATTGCACCCTATATTCTATTGGGATTTGTATTGTGGTACGCCGTATTGAAATCGGGCGTCCATGCGACATTGGCGGGGGTTATAACGGCGCTCTTTATTCCATTGCGATGTGATAAAGACCCAAAACATTCACCGTTAAAACATCTTGAACATGGGCTTCACCCATGGGTGGCGTTTATGGTTTTGCCTGTCTTTGCATTCGCCAATGCGGGGGTCAGCTTTGCCGGATTGACATGGGCGGATGTTATGAATCCTGTCACACTTGGTATCGCCAAAGGTTTATTTTTCGGGAAACAAATCGGGATTTTCCTGTTGTTATTCGTTGTCATTAAATTGAAATTATCCCCGATGCCCAAAAATGCAAATTGGTGGCAGTTATATGCAGTGTCATTGTTATGTGGTGTTGGTTTTACAATGTCGCTCTTTATTGGGGAGCTTGCATTCGATACACGAGATCAAGCCGCCGCAGTCCGTATGGGTGTTATTATGGGATCATTGGCCTCCGCCTTGCTTGGTTTCCTGATCCTGAAATACGGTCCGACGAAGATGAGGAAGGTTTAGGCGGGCGATCTGCCTTGAACTTCCTGAGCTTTCCCCATCGCTGCGGCTTCTTCTGTCTGTTGAGCGATATCAATAATTTCACTACGTGATGCCGAAAGGTCATCGTGAATTTGACCAAGCATTAGCGACAAAGTTTTCATGGACTGTTCAATGATATCTTGTGCACCAGCTTGTGATAGATTGTTGTCGGTTTCAACTGCTGTGCCCTCAATAACATCGTTATTATTGGCAATGGCTTTACCAAATTCTGCCGCTTGATAAGCATAAAATGCACGTCGCATTTGTTGTAATGGTAATAGTGTATTCGCGGCCAGTCCTGCAATCGCCTCTCCATGACCTTGTGATTTCATAACCTGTCGCAATAACGTTGCAAAATTCACGGCATGAGCGCGGGCAAAGGCTCGTGAGGCATTTAGGTCATTAAGTTTGTCTTTAATACTATCCCTTAAAATCCCATCGGTAATTGCACGTGTTGTTAATTCCTCTGCCTCAGCTAATTTCTCAGCCTCATGTGCAGTATCCGCTTTTTCTTCGTCTGTAACGGCTTTTCTTTCCGTCAAGGCACTAATATAAGCGCGCAGAGAATCGTCATAACCATGAATAATGTCCAAACCTATTTGTAGAATTTTGACATGTTGGCCGTGACGGTCTGCATCTTCTCTGGCCTTTTGTGGTAATGTTTGTGCCAATTCTGTGACTTCATAAAACGGTGTTTGTTCATAAGGCGTCGGACGATAACGTTTAAATACACGACCAAAAATGCCGTTATCTTGTTCTTGTACCAAATCGCCTAACTGGCTGATATCAATACCTTGGCGAAGCTCTTGCATATCCTGAACAACATCCAATGTTGCATATGGGGTTGGGCAGGACACTGTCGCAAAATGTGCAATTACCGCGACGGCATCACGAACATCAATTCCTATTTGGTTGGCGTAATTATGAACGGTCTCATAATTATCAGGGTCAACAAGGGCGGCCTCTTCTGTCGCTTTATCAAAGTCAATCTGTGGAGGTTTAGGTAATTTCGCGACAACTTCTTCAATTGATGATGATTTTGCTTTGGCTGTTAAGGCGTTTTTACTATCAGGCCATTGTGGGTTTTCCATGAAATCTAAAACGGCCTCGATGTCGATTTTTTGTGAATCCTCAAATGTTTGAACGGATATTTCGTGCCATTTTTTGAGTTTTTCTAGGGCGTCAACATCGTTGACATTAGCGTATTTTGAGCTTCTTGAAAAAGTTTTGTTAATATATGTGTCAGAATTAAATAACACAAGTTTGTGAACTTCTTCAGCCCCCTCTTTCCCTTGATCACAGCATTTTTCAATCCATTCATCTAGACGATCTGGAATGTCACTTTTTTCGTTAGCAAGATATTTCTGATAGTCAAAAAACATTTCCAATCTTTTTAAGGGATTGTTTGGGAAATAACTTTTTACACCGCCAAGCTCATCATTAATCAAATACCAATAAGACCATTTTAAAAATTCATCATTTTTGCGGTGTTTGATTTGAACTTTTTTTAGGAGATTTGCGATATCTTTAAGTGCTTTGTCGGAATCTGATGGTCCACCTTCGCCATCATTTACTACCATTAACTGTTCAAATATGTAATTTCGGTGAAGCGTACGCATGATGCCTTTATCCCTGTGTGGTTCGTTCTGTCATGGACAAAGCCATGTGACTCATCTTTAATATTGCTAGTTAAAGCTTATAGCAGAAAGGCGTAAAATATGTCAACACAAAAAACACCTATCACGGTTGCGCGGGGCGATGGTATTGGTCCAGAGATCATGGATGCAACGCTCAGGATTTTAGAGGCCGCGGGTGCGCGCCTTGATATTCATGAAATAGAAATTGGCGAAAAGCTGTATAATCAAGGCATTATGAACGGTATTTCGGATGAAAGCTGGGACAAGCTTCGTGAAACAAAGGTGTTTTTGAAGGCGCCGATCTTCACGACAATGGGGGGTGGATTCAACTCGTTGAACGTGACGGTGCGTAAAACGCTGGGGCTCTATGCGAATGTGCGTCCTTGTGTGTCTTATCACCCATTCATCAAAACGAATTTTCCAAATATGGATGTTGTGATTGTCCGTGAAAATGAAGAAGATTTGTATGCAGGGATTGAATATTCACAAGTCGACGGCGCGGTTCAATCGATTAAGATGATTACACGCGCAGGGTCGGAACGTATTTGCCGTTATGCATTTGAATATGCGAAAGCCAATGGCCGTAAAAAGGTCACCTGTATGGTGAAAGACAACATCATGAAAATGGCGGATGGTCTGTTTTACGAGGTCTTTCAAGAGATCGCGGCGGAATACCCAGACATCGAACAAGAACGCTATATCGTTGATATCGGTATGGCGCGTGTTGCCGCAAACCCAACCGAATTTGATGTGATTGTGACTGAAAACCTGTACGGGGATATCGTGTCCGATATTGCCGCCGAGGTGACGGGGTCTGTCGGTCTTGGAATATCCGCAAATATTGGCGAGAGCTGTGCGATGTTTGAGGCAATGCACGGAACCGCCCCCGATATTGCGGGGCAGGGGATTGCAAACCCATCTGGATTATTGCTCGGCTCTATCATGATGCTTACCCATATTGGGCAAGGTGATGTTGCATCTCGTGTTCATAATGCGTGGCTGAAAACCATCGAGGATGGCATTCATACTGGTGATATCTACCAAGAGGGGATCAGTAAACAACGTGTGGGTACGGATGAATTTACAAAGGCTGTGATAGAGCGCATGGGTCAAAAACCCGAAACAATGGCGGTGAAGGATTATCCATCCGTTGCAGGCGGATTGAAATTACCACCATTAAAACAACGCGATGTTGTCGGTAAAACATTAATCGGAGCAGATGTGTTTGTTGAATGGCGCGATGCCGACCGCGCAAGTGGATCGGATGCGCTCGCCAATATCGCAAGGCAGGCGCTTGTTGAGGGTATTGACCTATCCATTATATCCAACCGAGGTACAAAGGTATGGCCTGATGGACAGGCGGAAACATTCTGCGCCCCTTTATGGAGGCTTCGTTACAAATCCACAAATGGGCAGGAAGTGATGAATTCTCAAGTGACAAAAATGTTGGATAACCTTTACGGTGTTGGATTGCCATTCGTGAAGGTCGAAAAACTCTATGAATTTGATAACGGCAAACCCGGATTTACCAAAGCCCAAGGCGAATAGCACTACCTTGCGTAAGATTGGTGTTGAAATAGAGTTTTATGGGGTGGATGTTGCCGATACGGCAACATTACTCTCTAATCTGTATGGTGGGAATATTGATATCAAAAGCCATAGTCAGGCCAACGTCAAAGATACTCAATTCGGTGATATAACTGTGGAATTGGATGCCCGCATGGCGCATCAGATATCGGATTTCGCAAAAAAAAGCAAAGATATCGATCTTTCAAATACTATCGATAAAACAGGTAATGAAATTTTGCGCATGGCTTCTGTCCCTGTTGAAATTGTGTTTCCACCAGTCACCGTTGATGCGTTAAAAGATTTGGATTCCGTTATACCTACCCTGCGTGATGCCGGTGCACAAGGGACGAAAGGCAACCCAATTTTCGCCTTTGGTGTGCATTTGAATGTGTCTACCGACCATGATGATGCACCTTATTTTAGAAATATGCTTTTGGCATTTTTTCTTTTGCAAAATTGGTTGGCGAAAAAAACACGACAGGACTTTGCACGTATAGTCAGTGGATATAATAGACTCTATCCGCATAAATTTGGCATTGGCCTGATGGGTAGAAACTTTTCCAATTTGCGCGATTTAATTGATTTTTATCAGCGACATATCAAGGATCGAAATTACGCATTGGATATGTATCCAATGTGGGCGCATTTGGATGAAGGCAGCTTAATAGATAAAAAAAATAAATTGGTTAAGGCCCGCCCGACATTTCATTATCGTCT
>JAUHXB010000262.1 GCA_030427215.1 Alphaproteobacteria bacterium
AAGCCTTCACGCGGGCCCAAATTCCAGTTATTCACAAATTAATAAAACAGATTAATAGGAATAATCAAGACATTGATTTTATGGGGTTTCATGGTCAAACAATTCATCATGATCCGGATAATGGCGTGACCATTCAATTGGGCGATGGCGAATTGCTGGCGGCGGAAACAGGCGTTACCGTTATAAATGATTTTCGATCAAATGATATGAAACATGGCGGCCAAGGTGCGCCATTATTGCCCGTTTATCATCAAGCTTTGGTCAAAAATGCAGGGTTGGATTTACCTATCGTTATTTTAAACCTTGGCGGTGTGGCCAATATCACATGGATATCCAATGATGATATGGTGGCGTTCGATACGGGTCCTGCCAACGCTATGATTGATGATTGGATTAAAAAGCACACAGACAAAAATTATGATGAGGGTGGAAAAATCGCATCCAAAGGCGTGATTGATCAGGCGATAATCGATCAATTCTTATCTTTGTCCTATTTCTCAAAAAAATATCCTAAATCATTGGATAGAAATGATTTTAATGATATTGATTATTCGAATTTATCGCTTGAGGATGGGGCGGCTACTCTCACGGATATGACCGTTCAATCGGTGGCGTTAGGCATAGAACAATGCCCGTCAAAACCACACACAATTTATGTCACGGGTGGTGGGCGCCATAATGATTATATGATGCAACGATTAAGTGAAGTGACCCAAATTTCGGTTCACACTGTTGATGAATTAGGATGGAATGGTGACGCGATGGAGGCCGAAGGATTCGCCTATATGGCGGTACGATCTCACTTACACGAACCCATCTCTTTCCCAAACACAACAGGGTGTCAAAATCCGGTCACAGGGGGTGTCAAATATAAATCACCTGATGATCATCTGAACCATTATTTACAGCTATGGGATCTATCAAATCCACAAAAGGTTGATGTTAAAACGGAAGTCAGTGATGTTTACATTGTTGACCAGAGCAATGGGGACAAGGCTGCCCTTAAAATTCTTAAAGGGCGTGGATTATGGGCGGAGGCAGGTGCCCCATCGGCACTTAAAGCCTATAATGGGAAAGGTGCGGTTAAATTATTAAAGCATGATGAGCGCGCTCATTTATTAGAATATTTATCTGGCTCTATGCTTCACGAAATGGTTACAGATGATAAAGATGAGCAAGCCACCCATATCATTGTCGATATCGTAAAAGAGTTACACTCAAACGCACACAGCAGTGAACCATGCTATTTTACAATGCAGGATTATTTTGAGGAATTATATATTCAGGCGGATAAAACAAATGACCATCGATATAGGCAAGCCACTGATTTGGTTGATTATTTGTTAAGTTCATCACAAAATGAATGTTTGTTGCATGGTGATTTACATTACACAAATATTATGAACTCAGGCCGTGGATGGATGGCGATTGACCCAAAAGGATTATGGGGGGAGCCGATTTATGATTTGGCAAATTTCTTTAATAATCCTGAATCGCATCCTAATCTGGTTGCAAACCCAAGTCGAATTGACAAAATGGCGGATATTTTTGCATCAGGTTTAGGGTATGATCGAACCCGCATTTTACAATATGCGGCGGCGCATATGGCGCTTAATTCCGCGTGGCACTTATGGTTAGGCAATAGCGAGCGCGCCAAAAGATCCATTGATAATTTTGAAACGGCATGTGGCCTTTTAAATCAGGGTCAAGCCGCATGACCATCCAATCTGTGAATAATGACGTGGTTAAAAAGGCCGCAGAGATTTTAAAATCAGGCGGATGCGTGGTCATTCCAACCGAAACGGTTTACGGGTTGGCGGGGGACGCCACAAACGCCGATGCCGTTGCTAAAATTTTTGACATTAAGGGTCGTCCGTCTTTTAACCCGCTCATTTCGCATTTTGCGGATGTGAAACATGTCATGGAGTATGTGGATTTAACGACACATGCCAAAGCTTTGGCCTCCGCCTTTTGGCCGGGGCCATTAACCATGATTGCGAAACGTCGGGGGACATGTGTTATTTCCGACAAAACATGCGCAGGGTTGGACACCA
>JAUHXB010000025.1 GCA_030427215.1 Alphaproteobacteria bacterium
CGATTGCTTATCAAGGATATGGTCATCAGTTTGATCTGAGAATTTTGGAACAGATCAAGCAAGTCTCAATCGGTGACTTTCAACCCCATAAAACATTCATTCTTGATATTGATGTTCGCGATGGACTAACTCGAGCGGGTAAACGGATGGAAGGTGATGATGATGGATCAACCGAAGACCGATTTGAGCGCATGGATTTGTCTTTCCATGAAAATTTGCGTCAAGGATATTTGACAATCGCGAAACAAAACCCAAACCGATGCGTTATCATTAATGCAAATCAGTCTATTGAAGACGTGCATTCAAATATTATATCCATTATAAATAAAGCATGAGCTTATTTGATGATGATATAATGGATGATGAGGCCGATAATATCGGTGTTGATGCCCCCACATTATCATCACAGCAAGGTTTGAATCCACCCAATCTTTCATCGTTTTTCATTGGGCATGAAACTATCGAACGTAACATGCTTGATATATGGCATTCAAAACGCATGCCCCATGCCATTATTCTCAATGGCATCAAGGGCGTTGGAAAAGCTACATTTGCCTACCGTCTATCCCGCTTTATTATGAGTCAGAGTGAAAATGATACTAGCGGTCTTTTTGGTGAAGATGAAAAAGCGGAAACATTAGATATTCGTCACGATCATTCTGTTGTTTCAAAAATCGCCAGTGGTGGACACCCTGATTTTCGGGCCTTCGGCTTGCCTTTTGATGATGCCAAAGGGCAATTTAAAAAGGAAATCCCTGTCGAAGATATTCGTAAAATTGCACCATTTTTAAGGCAGAGCAGTTCAAATGGTGGGTGGCGCATTGTGATTATCGATGATGCAAACACGATGGGGCGGGCAGGGCAAAATGCCTTGCTCAAAATTTTGGAAGAACCACCAAAAAATGCACTTCTTATTTTGATCACACATGGGGCAGGGGGGCTATTGCCAACCATTCGCTCACGATGCCGTTTTGTGTCTTTTGATCCGTTGCCTGATAGCGCAATTCACGAATTAATGCAAAAATCATCGCCAACACCGTTAATGCCTAATGATATGGATTTGATCACGGCCTTGGCGGATGGCTCGGCAGGGAAAGCCATCGATTTAATTCAAAACGGCGATATTGCATCGATTCACGCTATGATTGATTTATTGGTTACGATAAAGGATCATGACGAAGATAAATTAAATTCCGTCGCCTTGGCGTATGGAAAGTCAGGGGATAAACATGCCGCTGATCAATTGGTGACGCTTGTCCAATGGTATCTTCAAACCCTTATCCAAATGTCTGCCAATGGGCAGGACAGTCTGATTATAGGTTATACTGATATTAAAATTCCAAATGGCGTAACATTACAAACCCTTATCAAATTAAAGGACAGCGCAAATGACCATATCGAAATGTGTATAAGAGGTAGCCTTGATAAGCGTTATATGATTTATAAATTATTGAGAATTATGCAGGGATGAAAGATGACCATTCGTTATGCTACTTTAGATGATAAAGACATGCTCATAAAATTGTTCAATACTGTTTTCGGTTCGGAAGGGGAGTTGCTAGCCATCGAATATATTGATTGTTATTTATCGGATGACTATCGCAAACCATACTTTGTTGTGAAAGAGTTCGATGGAGAAATTATTGGTGCAGCGGCATATAGTCAGGAATTATTCACGACTGATACATGGGGTTTAAGCTGGGTTGCCGTTTTGGAAGAACATTGCAATCAGGGGTATGGCAGTGATCTTGTGAATTTTTGTATCGATGAGATCTATAAAAAAATTGAAAATTATGCGTTTATAATTCTTGGAACATTTCCAAATAAAACAGGACTTTATGATAAAAATGAATTCCAACATATTTTTTCCGATGAAGCGCATGGGAATTTAATGATTAAGAAGATAGAGAAAGATTAGAATGGCAACTTCGTTAATATGGTTATTTTTTGTGGCAATATCAGCGATTGGTGCAATCGGTTATAATGTCGCAATAAAGATGGCTGGAGAAATAAATGCATTTTTATTTGCAACATGCTTTACCTTTTTTGCATTACTATCTCATGGCTTGTGTTTGTTAGTTTATAAATACAAATTTTCTGATGGTGGAGATTTATTGTTTTCAAAAAATTCGTTGTATATTGCAATTTTTGCAGGCATTAGCACAGTTATAATTGATCTCAGCTTTTTCTTCGCCATGAAATACGGAAGTTATGTTTTAACGTCAACTGTACCTGTTATTGCGTCTATGGTTCTTAGTGTGATTGCTGGCTATTTTATATTCAGTGAATTGTTAAGCTTGGAAAAAGCACTTGGCTTGCTTTTGGGATTTCTTGCTATTTATCTATTAGTTAAATGATTTCAAAAACTCCGTGCAACTCCTTGTCCTCCGTGGTAAAAAATCCTCATGAAAAATAAAAACTTTTACATCACAACTCCAATCTACTACGTGAACGGTGACCCGCATTTGGGGCATGTTTATACGACCACTGCGGCGGATGTCGTTGCGCGGTTTAAACGTCTTGCCGGGTATAATGTCCATTTCCTAACTGGAACGGATGAACATGGACAAAAAGTCGCGCAATCCGCGGAAAAGGCAGGCATAGATCCACAAGAATTCTGTGATCAGGTTGCGCAAAAATTCCGCGATGTGTTGTCCCCGTTTCAAATATCGAATGATGATTTTATCCGCACAACCGAAGATAGACACAAAAAAACATGTATGGCCTTGTGGAAAAAACTGGAAGACGCTGGAGATATCTATCTGGATAAATATGCCGGATGGTATGCCGTTCGGGACGAGGCCTATTACGGTGAAGATGAATTAGAAGACGGCCCAGACGCAGACACAAAAATTGCAACGGCAACTGGCGCGGAGTGTAAATGGGTTGAGGAAGAAAGTTATTTCTTCCGCCTGTCCGATTACACGGATAAATTACTGAAATTTTATGATGATAACCCTGATTTTATAGGGCCAAAATCATCTGCGAATGAAATTAAGGCTTTTGTTGCACAGGGGTTAACGGATTTATCCATTTCGCGGACAACATTTGACTGGGGTGTGCCCGTGCCAGGCAACGACAAACATGTGATGTATGTTTGGATTGATGCGTTAACCAATTATATTTCCGCGCTGGGGTGGGAAAATGGCGAGAGTAATTTGATGGATCAATTTTGGCCCGCGGATGTTCATGTGGTTGGAAAGGAAATTACACGGTTTCACGCGATTTACTGGCCTGCTTTCCTGATGTCGGCTAATTTGCCTCTGCCGAAAAAAGTCTATGCCAACGGCTGGTGGGTTGTTGAAGGTGAAAAAATGTCCAAATCATTAGGCAATGTCATTACTCCAGAAACATTATTGGAAAATTATGGGTCGGATGGGTCACGATATGCATTGATGGCGGAAATGCCATTTGGAAATGATGGTAATTTTGTCCATGAAAGTGCGGTGAATCGCATTAATGGTGATTTGGCTAATGGCCTTGGAAATTTGGCGCAACGGTCGCTGTCCATGATTGCCAAAAATTGTGAGAGCGTTGTTCCACATAAAGGTGAGTTTTCATCGGATGACAAGACGTTGTTGGAAAAAGCTTATGCATTACCTGAGGTTACGGAAACGCATGTAAATGCCATGCAAATTCACAAGTATTTGGAGGCGGTGTGGAGCGTTGTCGGTGATGCCAATGCTTATATTGATGCACAGGCGCCGTGGAAGTTGAAAAAAGAAAACCCGGATCGCATGCAAACTGTACTGTATGTATTGGCGGAAGTTATTCGATGTGTGTCCATTATGGCGCAGCCGATTTTACCGACGGGCGCGGATAAGATTTTGGATCAATTGGCCTTGGATAAATCGTCACGTACATTTGCACATTTAAATGAAAATCATGCCTTGCAATCAGGAATGACCTTGCCCGTTCCTCAAGGTGTGTTTCCAAGGCTTGAACTTAATACCGAGCAGGCGGCGTAAATTATGGCTGATAATAGTTGGTTTTATGCAGCATTAGGTTGCTCTATATTATGGGGGCTAAGCTACAGCCTTACTGAAAAAATCATGGAAAACGATGTTCCTGTCACTGTTGTAATGGCATTTACCGGTTTTTTCTATTTTATATTTAGTTTATTCATCTGCTTTTCCATGGGCGAGATAAAACCAGGCTTGATAAGCCTAGGGAATAATAAGTCTAATTTGATTTTATTAATAGCAACATCCGGTATGTACGTTTTGGGGGCATATCTAATTTATTTTGCTATCAATGAAAAAAATGCAACTTTGGCCAGTATGGTAGAAATCACCTATCCGTTATTTGTATTTTTATTTTCAATGATTATTTATAGAGATGTTCAGCTCAATTGGTGGGCCGCTTTAGGGGGAATATTTATATTTGTTGGCGTGTGTATAATCTACTATAAGAATGGTTACTAATTAATTATGTATATCGACTCACATTGTCATTTAAACCATCAAATGAATGGGGAAGGGGTGTCCCCTGAACAACTTATAAAACAAGCCAAAGACAAAAATGTCGTTGGTATGCAAACAATTTGTTGCCGTATGCATGAGGAATATGAATTACTGACATCAATTGCCGATGCACATGATAATGTGTGGTGCAGTGTTGGAACGCATCCGCATGATGCATCCGTTGAGGCGGAAAAGGCATATAGCGTTGATGATATAGTGGCATTATCCAAACACGACAAAGTGATTGGAATAGGGGAGAGTGGCCTTGATTATTTCTATGACCACGCCGACCGCAATGATCAAAAGGTAAGTTTTCGAAAACACATACAGGCCTGCCAAGAAAGCGGATTGCCGTTAATTGTACATAGCCGCGATGCAGACGCTGATTGTATCGCGATTATTAAAGAGGAAATGAATAATAGCTCAAAACCTTTAACAGGTGTTTTGCATTGTTTTAGTTCTGGTGAAGCCATGGCGTTGGAGGCATTGGGTTTCGGATTTTACATTTCATTTTCGGGGATGGTCACATTCAAAAAAATGGATTGGTTGCGTGATATCGCAATGAAAGTGCCCCAAGATCGCGTTCTAATTGAAACGGACGCGCCGTTTTTGGCACCCATGCCGTATCGCGGTAAAACAAATCAACCGGCCTATGTTGAATATGTTGCGTTGGAATTGGCATCGATCCATAATCTGACGCGACAGGAAATGGGAAAGGTTACAATGGATAATTTCTTCACCCTTTTCCCTAAGGCAAAAAATACATGGGTACAGCCAAAATGACGCAATGTACGATAACAGTATTGGGGTGTGGTGGATCTGGTGGTGTACCATTGGCAACAGGCCATTGGGGGACATGTGATCCATCGAACCCAAAAAATAGGCGTACCCGTTCATCAATATGGATTAAAACCGAAGAAACCTCGCTTGTCATTGACACTGGACCTGATTTTCACGAACAAACTATGCGTGCGGAGATTGATCATATCGATGCGGTTTTATACACACATGACCATGCGGATCATGTTAATGGAATTGATGACGTTCGGTATTTGGCGATTAAACAACGTGTGAATGGTGATCAGGATTACATGTTTCCAATTCATTTAAATCAAAAAACGTTCGACAGTTTAAAATATCGTTTTGAATATTTATTTAAAACCAGTGATGACGGATTGTACCGCCCATTATTTGATACAAATATCGTTGAGGCGGGTCAAGATATTACGATTGGTGACATTAACATGACCTTGTTTAATCAAATACACGGCACTAATTCATCATTGGGACTACGCATTGGTGACTTCACATACTCAACGGACGTATCTGATTTTGATGACAGCGTGCTTCAATCATTAAAAGGCACAAAAACATGGATTGTCGATTGCGGGCAATTTGGCTTTGATGAAACCACTGTTCATGCCAATTTTGACAAGGTTTTAGAATGGAATGATACTGTGCAGGCCGAGAAACTATATCTTACACATTTAACACCGCGCATTGATTACGATGTCATGCAATCCAAAACACCAGATTATATCGAACCGTCTTATGATGGTTTAACAATAATGTCAGGACTATAATGGTATTGAATAAATCAGGCCCTCCTGTAGATAATATACTTTATTTACCATAATATATATTATCACATTTAAGTAGATAACTAATCACCGTACAATTTCTTTATTACTCCACGCTTAAATCAAATAAACGATCATGTTCAACAATCGCGAACCGATCCGTCATACCTGCGATGTAATCGCATATGAGGCGGGCTTGATCTGATTTACCCGTTCCAGATGTTTTATATAGTGCTTGCCAATCATTCGGCAGACATTCTGGCCGATCTAGAAATAAATCAAATAAATCGCCAATAATGCGTTCTGCTTTATATCGCATGCGATTAACTGTGTAATGCTTATACATGTGATCCCACAAAAATTGGCGAAGCTCTTGCACTTTCTCAAACATAGATGGTGAAAATTGGACCATTTGACTTTTGGCATTACGAATATCTTCGACATTTTTGATTTTTTGGTCTGATAGGCGTTTTTGTGTCTCATGCATAACATTCTCAACCATAGCGCCGATCATCACACGAATGACCTCGGCATTGAATTTATGGGGCGGCAGATTTGGCCATTTGGCCTTAACTTCATCAATAATATCGGCCATCAGGGGCACTGATTTTAAATCATCAATCGTAAACAGCCCGGCTGCCAAACCATCCTGAACATCATGGTTATTATAAGCAATGTCATCGGAAATAGCGGCAATTTGTGCCTCTAGTGTCGCAAACGTATTAAGACGTAAATCCGTTTGATTTTGTATGTTGGATAATTGATAAGGCAATGACCCTTTCACAGGGCCATTATGTTTTACAATGCCTTCCAGCGTTTCCCATGTTAAATTCAATCCTTCAAAGGACGGATATTTATCTTCTAGGGTTGTCACTATTCTAAGCGATTGATCATTATGTTCAAAGCCACCATAAGCTTGCATACATTCAAGCAGAGCTTCTTCCCCTGTGTGTGCAAATGGCGCATGCCCTAAATCATGCGCCAGGGCCACAACCTCGGCCAAATCTTCATTGGCGTGTAAGGCACGGGCCAAAGTGCGGGCAATTTGTGAAACTTCCAAAGTATGTGTAAGACGTGTGCGAAAATTATCGCCGTGGGAGTAAACAAAAACTTGAGTCTTATATTTTAAGCGTCGAAAGGCAGAAGCATGAATGATACGATCGCGATCCCTTTGAAAGCATGTCCGATGCTCACTTTCATCCTCATCAAATAACCGTCCCACAGATTGATCGGCCCGACAAGCATAAGAGGCCAAAGGCACGGCACAATAATTATAAGACGGATCATTTGACATGATCATCCTCACTCCCCTCTTCCGTTTTTGCCTCCTGGTTTTCACTTTCTAACAAGGTGACAATTTGAATTATTTTATTCACGACTTGATTGATTTTCTTGGGGTCGCTAATTGGGTTTGGTGTCCGAATGGCAATAAAAGCCTGCTCTCCATCCGCAACAAAGGCCGTTTCAAATGGCAATTTAATTAATAATTCAATAGCACTTATGCGGTCTTTATTTTCCATGAACCAAGATTGCGGCATTTCATCTTCGAATGACCGCGCGAGTGCGTTTTTAGGCCAATGACTATCATCAACATTAAAAGGCTCTGGTAAATCAAGTGCCGCAACAAAATCGCTAAACCCTGGTGAAGCCACAACACATAATGTATCTGGGATATTATTAAGAAAAACTTCAATAACATTTTGGGTTGAACGCTGCCCTTGAGAATTTTCGGTTATTTGCGGATAAAAATTAACGCGGTATCCTTTGATTTCTCCTGCCATGGATGGGCTTTGCATCATTGAGCCAGCCACGTAATTCAGATTAAGTTTTTTTGCGTAAACCTTCCACCCTCGTTTTTGTTCGAATAATGTATGCGTTGACCATAGGAAAAATCCAATTGCCATCAATACAAACATGACCCACAAAAATAAAAACATATATTTATTTTAAATGAATCGCAAGCCGTGGGAAGCCCCTAATAAACACCGCCGGTCCCTTGTAAGACAGAAGAATTAGGGTCATTAAATGATTC
Source organism: Alphaproteobacteria bacterium (assembly GCA_030427215.1). Classification (GTDB taxonomy): domain Bacteria; phylum Pseudomonadota; class Alphaproteobacteria; order Micavibrionales; family UBA1664; genus UBA1664. Next base: position 8,076 of record JAUHXB010000025.1, read on the forward strand.
TGATGGAATTGGATTTTCAGGATTTGGAATTGTTTCAAACAGGTTGTTATAATCAATATCTGGTTCTTCAAAAATAACCGTATCCCCGCCATAAACAGTTGTTTGCATGTCAGGAGATTCGCCTGCCATAAAGGCTTCCCATATAATATTTTGATCACCAGGATAGGCTCTTCGTCCTGTTTTTGCATTAACCTGCATCAAACTAACCCCTGGTGGAACACGAAACGGAACGGGATCTATCAAATCTTCCGCGTAAGCTGTTTTTAGAAATTGCTGAATGATGGGCAAGGCCACGGATGATCCGGTTTCCTTTCTACCCAAAGGTTTAGGTTGATCAAAACCAACATAGGCGCCAAAGACCAAATCAGGCGTAAATCCAATAAACCATGCATCGCGCGCGTCATTCGTTGTTCCTGTTTTCCCCGCCATTGGAAAACCAATATTTTTTAATCGAACGCCTGTTCCACGTTGAATGGCCCCTTCCAAAATGGATGTCATTTGATAGGCTCGTTTTGGGTCAGTCACCACCTCACGATTATCATCAATCATGGGAACATTAACATGATCCCCCCAAAGAATTTTGGGACCGCATGTCGGGCATTGTCTTTTATCTCGCTTGAAAACATTTTCTCCGTAACGGTTTTGAATACGGTCAATGAAACTAGGGTCAATTTTTTTACCCCCATTGACCAACATGCCATAGGCCGTAACCATTCGCATCAGTGTTGTCTCATTTGACCCCAGAGAGGATGCCAGATTTTTTTGCATGTTATCGTAAATGCCAAAATCTTTTGCTGTATCGGCAATGGCGTCCATGCCAACACGATCGGCCAATCGCACCGTCATCACATTGCGTGATTTTTCAATACCAACGCGCAATGTTGTTGGACCGTAAAATTTATCTGAATAATTTTGTGGTTGCCATAATGGTAGTCCAGGCCCTTGTGAAAAAGCCACAGGGGCATCCATCACAATGGTTGCAGGCGTCATTCCGCTTTCCAACGCCGTTAAATAAATAAACGGTTTAAATGACGATCCTGGCTGCCGTTGGGCTTGTGTTGCGCGGTTAAATTCGGATTTTTGGTAATCCCACCCTCCTTGGATAGCCAAAACACGCCCTGTGTGAGGGTCCATAATAACAATCCCACCTTGAACCTCTGGAACCTGACGAAGGCGATAAATATTATCATCCGCGTCTTTTTCAACCATGATAACAGATCCGTTTGTGACTTTATCCCCTGCCCAATCCTTACCCTCGCGGCTGATCTTACCTTTTGAACCATCTTTAAACCCAATATTCAAATCATCCAAAATGACGGCTAATTTCCAGTCTTCCAGCATCCCTTGTTGGCGTTCAACCTCGTTTAATTGGTTTTTCCAATTATCAAGAGTTGAAAATTGAGTGACAGCTTTACGATATCCATGACGCAAATCATAGGCGACCAAACCATCACGTAAGGCTTCTGCGGCGATTTCTTGCATGCGTGGATTGATCGATGACTTAACGATTAATCCCTCTTTATACAAACCATCATTGCCAAATTCATCTTGTAATTTTCGGCGGATTTCTTCGGCAAAATATGGGGCACGCACTGATTTTGCCAGATCGGACACATCAATCACATCTAAATTTGTGGCCTTTGCCATTTCCGCCTGTTCATTCGAAATATGACCATCATCCGCCATGCGGCCAATCACCCAATTGCGGCGTGTTATCGCCCTTTCTGTTTTACGGGTCGGATGATAATTATTGGGAGCCTTTGGTAATGCAGCTAAGTAAGCCACCTCCTCAATCGTTAAATCATCCAGAGATTTATTAAAATAATGCTGAGCAGCCGCGGCAACGCCATCTCCTTCGCGACGCCCATCGCGGGGGGCCGGCCCTGGGTGCACTACGTGATGACCTACGAGCTCGGCGCGGTGCACGTGTACCGAAACGGCGTGCTCGACGACGGGGTGCAGACGGGCGCCATCCCGCCGGTGCTCACCGGCGGGGTCTCGGACTTCCACCTCGGGCACTGGATGTACGACGGGGCGATGGGCAACGTGATGTTCCTCGACCGCGCGGTGAGCCCCGCGGAGGTCTCGGACATCTACTGCGCGCTGTCCGACGTGCCGAGCCCCAGCTGCTCCTGTGGCGTCGACAACCACGCTTGCAGCGAGGACGACATCTTCGGCATGCAGATGGCGCCTATGGCCAATATCCTCGCGGACGAAACCGCAGTGCGCAACGTCACCGCCTATATCGAGACACTCGAGCCTTCCAGGCCGGCTCTTACCGTGGAAGGCAACCCTGATCGCGGAGCGGACCACTACGTTACCTGCGGCGCCTGCCACGGCGCAAAGGCCCAGGGCAATCACGCACTA
>JAUHXB010000026.1 GCA_030427215.1 Alphaproteobacteria bacterium
AAAGAGTGATAGCGGGTTTCGACTGTCTGACTATCGTTTTGCGGGAAAAGAAAATAAAAAATTTCAAAATCGAATTGAAACATATTTACGCGATATTATTGATGTTTGTCCGATCCTCAATACACTCAACCTTTCACTTGAAACAGAAAACAGCTTCCCTCATTCGGCTGGGATAGCGTCCTCCGCATCGGCCTTTGCCGCCATCGGATATGCATTGGCCCATATTGAAAATCAATTGGGGTACGATGCAGGAGTTAACCTTGAAAAACGCGCGTCATTTTTGGCCAGATTAGGATCAGGAAGCGCCGCGCGAAGCATCGCGGGCCCATACACATTATGGGGAGATTATAATAAAGAGGGACACGATGATTACGCAGTTCCTATCGAAAACATCCATCATTCATTCAATAGTGTAAAAAATTCGATCTTGCTGATAGATCAAAATGAAAAACCAATTTCCAGCAGCCTCGGGCATTCATTAATGCAGAACCACCCATTTGGACAGGCGCGCATTGATCAAGCCAATCAGAATACAACAGATATCATAGAGGCCATGCGTGGAGGTGATTGGCAAAAATTTGGTGATATTGTGGAAGCCGAGGCTCTCACACTTCATGCACTAATGATGACCTCATCACCATCATATATGTTGTTGGCGCCAAATTCGATTGAGGCCATAAACCGTATTCGTGACTTTCGTGCCGACACCAACTTGTCGATTTATTTCACAATTGATGCCGGACCAAATATTCATGTGATTTACCCTGATGACCATAAGGATAAGATCAGAGATTTTATCAATCATAATCTTACACAATTGTGCCAAAATAATGAGGTCATTCATGATGAATGCGGAAAGGGCGCCCGTGTCCTATCCTAAATTTCCTGCAAAAATTCTGCTTTTTGGTGAATATACAATCCTAAAAGGATCAAAAGGGCTTGCCTTTCCGATTGATCAATTCAGCGCATCTTTTTGCAAGGCTGATCATGTTGAGGATATCCAATCTTCACTCCGCTTGGATGATTTTTGCACTTATCTGATGGGGTCGCACATCTTATCTGGCGCCATGGATTTGAAACAATTTAAACAAGACATCAAAAATGGTTTATTCCTTCAATCAAATATTCCTGAAGGATATGGAATTGGAAGTTCTGGAGCTTTATGCGCGGCGGTTTATGCGCAATATGCTTATGATTTCATCGAAAAAACAGCCTATACTTCTGACGAGTTAAACATCCTCAAAGACATTATGGCCCTGATGGAAAATTTTTATCATGGCACGTCATCTGGATTAGATTGCCTGATCAGTTTGGTTAAACAACCCCTTCTTATTCAAGATCGCTATCACTATGACATCATCACAAATTTTGATTTGAATTCTGTTGGACAGTTTTATTTATATGATAGTGGCCTTAGCCGAAAGACAGCCCCCTTTGTTCATCGATTTTTAGAAAAGTTTGATAATGACCCTTCATATCAAAACGCGATTGGTGATCATAAAAACCTTGTGAACACTCTTATCGATAATGTTTTAGGCTCTGAACAACAGACATTTAAAAATAATTTTTCTAAATTATCAGCATTTCAACTGGATCATTACAGTGATATGATTCCAGATCATATCAAAAAATTATGGGCCAACGGTTTGGACACTCAAGATTATTATTTCAAATTATGTGGTGCAGGTGGCGGTGGATTCTTTTTGGTTTATACTGACACCAAAATCAATGATAATTTATATATACCAGTGAATTAAGCGACCGATTCATATTGTCTTTTGTGATCTTTTAACCCACTCAAACGATATTTCCCATTTCTATTTTTTTCTATCACATATTCGGATCCATCTTGAATTTCCGGCGTATTCCAACACGCCAAATACTCATCATAGCCCAGAGATTTACGATTTTTTATAAGCCCTTGATGCCGCTTGATATAAAGATGATTTTTATACCCTTTTTGAACAACACCTGCAAAAAATTCAGCAACTGCACCAGACCCGTAACTGAACATTCCTATGGCTTTATCCGATAAATCACCTTCATAATTTTCTAAGGTGGAAATTAAACTCAAATAAAGGGACGCATTATAACAATTCCCGATTTGGCGATTATACATCATGCCCGGCAAAATTTGATCCATATTTAACGGCGTTTGATTAAGGGAACAAAGATGTTTATGTGCCTTTTCTGCCATACGTGTAAAGGGTAAATGATAGCAAAATTGTGTGAAATCAAAAAAATCACGACCACCGTTATTTTGATAATCTTTCCACGCGTGTGCCAAGGAATGGAGGTATCTTAATGCCGAATATTTACCATCCACAAAAGGTGTTTTGCGATAATTGGGCCGCCAAAAATCCATGATGTCCTCGCTGTAACATCCTGATGCACTATTAATCTCCATAATTTTGGGATTGGTGGATATAAGCATCGCAACCGCCCCTGCCCCTTGGGTCGCTTCGCCTGGTGTATCAATATCATATCGTGAAATATCCGACGCAATAATCAAAACCTTTTTATTCGGTTTGCGCGCAACATACCCACACGCCATTTGCAGGGCCGCCGTTGCCCCATAGCAAGCTTGCTTTAATTCAACATTACGACATTGGCTTGGTAACCCTAATAATCGATGGACGTATATTCCGGCAGATTTCGATTGGTCAATCGCGGTTTCAGTCGCAAATAAAATCGTGTCGATTGATTCATAATCACAAGATTCAATAATTGGATGTGCGGCCTCCGCAGCCATTGTCACAATATCTTCATCATGAGCGGGAATGGCAATTTTTTCTTGTCCAATACCTTTTGAAAATTTGGCACGGTCAATGTTTTTACGATCCGCCAACACAGCAAGGTCTAAATATTGCTCTGGGATATAAAAGCTGATTTTTTCAATGCCGATCATCATTTGTTTTCTTGCCGTTCCATTAAAAGATGGCTTCGCATCAGTTCTTTTGGATTTGTTTGTGCAGCCATGAGAGATAACTCTCCACACAAAACCACCGCGGCACATATTATCGCAAGACGTCGGGCATTATCACCTGATTGTACGTCATGATTGAGGCAACCCAATTTATTCAGGATATCTTCGATGTTTGGGATAGATTTTCCATTCCCCACGGATCCCATAATCAAATTTGGTAATGTAACGGAAAAGTACAACGCATCGCCTCTAACCTCACAATGAACAAACCCTTGCGATCCTTCAATAATATTGGCCGCATCCTGTCCTGTCGCCAAATAAAAGGCCAATAACATATTGGCAAAATGCGCATTCGCAGACCTCAAACTTCCCGCGATAATGCCGCCCATCAGGTTTTTTTCAATATTGAGTTGAACTATTTTTTCAGGCGTTGTGCGCAAGTTTTTCTCACAAATATCACGAGGAATATTTATTTCCGCAATCACGTATTTTCCACGACCCAAAATACCATTTACCGCGCTCACTTTTTTATCAGTGCAAAAATTACCAGAAATTGAGCTATATTCTAATTGGTTATAATTTGCCAATATCCAAGATAAAAGTGCATCCGCCGCCTTTGTCACCATGTTGTGACCAGAGGCATCCCCTGTTGTAAATTCAAACCTGATATAAAGTAAATTGCCAACAATTTGATGATTCAAATCTACCAATTTCGCGTACTGACTTGTGCTTTGAACAATATCGTTTAATTCATTTTCTCTGGCCACAATTGATTGCCATGCCTCATGGGCCTCGGCTGCCGTTTTGGAACGCAATGCGACTGACCGTGTCATTCTGTCGTCAATGACTGTGCAATTGATACCACTACATAATCGTGATATTTTTGCCCCTCTAGCTGTTGAAGGCCATAAGGGTGATTCATACGTGGCCAAAGGCACACTAACTTCCTGATCCAGGCGGCCATCTGCTCCCTTAATGTGAATGGGGCCGATCCACCGTGTAGGAATTGGTGTTATGAAATTGTCTTCCTTAATCATCAGATATAAGGTGTTAGCACCGTTTAGACGGTTTTACAATGAAAATACAAGACTATTTTTATGCGTTAACCCGAGACAGAACTGCTGAACTTTGCATTACCAAGTACTTTTGTCACTGCATTCACAATATCAGCCTTGGCAAATGGTTTTTGTAAAATCATATTGGCTTTTTCATTGACCAGCTGAAGGGCCATATCGGAATTGATTGTTTTGCTTCCACCGCTAATAGCCAAAATTGGAATTTTTCCGAGGGGTGGAGCCTGATCACGAATATAATCTAAAAATTCAAATCCATCCATGTCTGGCATCATGATATCGGTGATGATCAAATCGTATTCTTTTGTTTTTAGAGTTTCACAAGCAATCGCGCCATTTTCAACGCTGTCGCAATCAAAACCGGATTCTTCCAATACTTTAGTAAGTGATTTGCGGATATAATCTACATCATCTACGATCAATATTTTCGTCATAATAATTCACCTTTATACATCTTGCTATTTTGAGAGATTTGCGTCTCTTTTTTTATTATTTGATAATTTAGATACATTATCGAGTAACTCTTTTTTGCTAAATGGCTTTTTTAAAATAAGATCGACTTTTTCCTCTAAGGAGGTCAAAACTGTATCGGCATCCATCGCTCTTCCGCCGCCACTAATCGCAATAATGGGCATAGATTCGCCTAAATCGTTCGAATTTCTTATGAAATCTACAAGTTCAAAACCATTTGTATCTGGCATTAAAACATCTGTAATCACCAGTGACACTTCCTTTTCATTCAAAATTGTCATTGCTTCCTTGGCATTACCTGTACCAATAACGCTATAACCATGCGCTTCTATGAATTTGACCATAGAGGCGCGGATGAATTCATTATCATCAACAATTAAGATCGGTTTCAAATTCATTCAGAAATATCCCACTTATAAAAACTTATAATATTACAAGTCTACCCTCAACTTTAGAGGAAAAGAAATAAAAATTGACTAAAAATAGATAAAATTCAAATTAAAGCTTTGTTTTTATAATAGATTCAACGCATTCGGGGTTCGCCAACGTTGAAATATCACCCAGATTATCATGATCACTTTCCGCAATTTTTCTTAAAATTCGGCGCATAATTTTGCCAGATCGTGTTTTGGGCAGGCCATCAACGACATGAAGTGTGTCCAATGTTGCGATCGGCCCAATTATAGTTCGAACAAGTTTAATCACATCTTTTTCAAATGTTTCATCAACGGCGTGACCATCTTTTAAAATGACATAGGCGTATATGCCTTGCCCTTTAATATCATGGGGAAACCCAACAACTGCGCTTTCGGCAACTGCATCATGTTCATTAATGGCGCTTTCAATTTCGGCGGTTCCCAAACGATGCCCAGACACGTTTAAGACATCATCCACGCGCCCTGTAATGCGGTAATAGCCATCCGCATCACGTTTTGCGCCATCACCAGTAAAATACTTACCCTTAAATGTTGAAAAATACGTTTCGATAAATCTTGGGTGATCTTTATAGATGGTTCGCATTTGTCCGGGCCAACTATCGATCATGCATAACGCGCCTTCGCATTCACCATCTAAGATTTGACCATCCTGATTAACAACTGCGGGTTGCGCACCAAAGAAGGGTTTGGACGCCAATCCGGGTTTTAAATCATGTGCCCCTGGTAGAGGTGTTATGAGATGCCCGCCCGTTTCCGTTTGCCACCATGTATCAACGATAGGGCATCGTTTATTGCCAACAATATCATAATACCATTCCCACGCTTCCTCGTTGATGGGCTCACCGACTGTTCCCAAAAGGCGGAGCGAGGATCGATCGTTTTGCGTGACATAATCATCACCTTCTTTTAACAAAGATCGAATAGCGGTTGGTGCGGTGTAAAATAAAGACACTTGATGCGTATCAACAATATCCCAAAACCGTGACCAATTTGGATAATTGGGAACACCTTCAAATATCAGTGTCGTTGCACCATTGCATAAAGGTCCATAGACGATGTAGCTATGCCCTGTAATCCATCCAACATCGGCAGTACACCAATACACATCCCCTTCCTTCCAATCAAAGGTCATTTCATGCGTGTATGACGCGTACACCAAATATCCACCCGTTGTATGAAGAACACCCTTAGGTTTTCCAGTAGACCCAGATGTGTAAAGAATAAAAAGGGGGTCTTCGGAATTCATAGGTTCACAAGGGCAAGCTGACGATTGATCCTCAACAATATCATGCCACCATATATCGCGCCCATCTGTCATATGGACGTCTGTACGTGTCCGTTGAAATGTCAAAACCGTGTGGACATTAGGGCATGTTTCTAAGGCTTCGTCTGTATTAGCCTTAAGCGGTATTTTTTTTCCACCACGCACGGCCTCATTCGCCGTGATTACAATATCGGATTCACAATCTAAAATACGATCTGCCAACGATTTGGGTGAAAATCCGCCAAAAACGACGCTATGGATTGCGCCAATACGCGCACACGCCAACATGGCGTAAGCGGCCTCGACGATCATCGGCATATAAATTGTAACCCGATCCCCTTTTTGAACACCACGGGATTTGAGGGCATTTGATAATTTGCATACCTGTTCATGTGCTTCACGAAAGGATATGTATTTGTGCGTATTGGGTTCATCTCCCTCAAAAATAAAGGCCACTTGATCACCTTTATTATCCAAATGACGATCAAGACAATTATAACAGGCGTTTAAAACCCCATCCTCATACCATTTGATCAAAACATCATTGTCAAAAGAAGTGTTTTTGACCTTATTATATGGCTCAATCCAACCCAACCTGTGCCCTATATCGCCCCAAAACCCTTCTGGATCATTGATGGATCGGTCATACAGGCGATCATAATCGTCAGATGTAATATTCGCCTGCTCGGCGAAACTTTGCGGGACGGGATAGATTTTATTTGTCATGCTATTAACATTGACGCCTTATCAAAAAAATTTCCAGCCTCATATCTGTTGCAAAGCAATATTTAAACTGCAGAGTCTGCCCACTCACTCAATTGTGTTTTAGACATGCCACCAACCTTTGTCTCTGTGACTTCACCGCCCTTAAAAACCATCAAAGTCGGAATGCCGCGCACACCATATTTTGTGGGTGTGTTTGGGTTTTCATCAATATTCATCTTAACGATTTTAACTTTATCTTTCATTTCTTCTGACAATTCGTCTACCAGCGGTGATAACGCCTTACACGGGCCACACCACTCCGCCCAAAAATCAACAATAACTGGGGTGTCAGAATTTAAAACATCTTTTTCAAAACTGTCGTCGGATACTTGATTTGCCATTATTTATGCTCCTTGATTGTATATATATTGTATCAGTTATTTTCAAAATCAACCACTTCCATCATATGTGGGCCGTCTGTCCATAATAAGGCGCATTTTACATGATGTTTGGGATAGATTTGTTCTATAAGCGATTTATAGGCCGATAGTTGTTTTTTATATTGGCGCGGAATATCATTAGTATGACGAGGCGAGGGTCTGTTTGATTTGTAATCAACAATCCAGACATGATCATCATCAACATACAGGCGATCAATTTGCCCCGATATAAAATCATATGATCCATCGGGTTTTTCAATTTTACCAGAAACTGGAACTTCCGCCATTGATCCTTTTGAAAAAAATGGTTTAAAAGTTTCATCTGTTATAATCGTCATAACTTCCGATAAAATGTTGTTTCTAATATCTGGCGGTAAATCCGATGCCTGTTTCTCCAAATATAATTGTCCCAGCTCATGCCTTTCATCGGCATCATATTGTGGCAGATATTGTAAAAGATCATGCGTTAAATTCCCGCGCCTAAATCGATAAGAGTCATTAATATTTGCCAACGGTGATAATACTGCCGTATCATCGCGATCAATGTATGAAGGACGTATCGTTTGGGTGTTTTTATGATCTGGTGTCATCGAAATTGATTTTCTGATCCATGTAGGGCAATCATAATTTTCTGATAGTTTTGTGTCTTTATGGGATATTTCTAATGATGATTGACGATGTGTTTCATAGATTATGGCCGATGGATTATCATCCACCATATACTCCAAATCCTTTTCCCATTTAACTTCAACATAATCTGTCTTCAACAAACCATTTTTAACCGATTGATACCATGATAAATCAGAACAATCTGATTGTGTTCGATTCAAAGACCCACAAACAATTAGCCGATCTTCGGCACGTGTTAGAGCAACATATAGTAATCGTTGATATTCATCCTCAATTTTCTTTTGGTGTTCTTTTTGATAGTCAGATAGATACTGATTAAAAATTGTCGCAGAAGGCGACCAAAGGGGCATATAGCTATCTATCCAAAAAAATCCTTGGTCACTGTCTAAATACGATTGAGGCAAAGATGTCGTATCTGGTAAAAAAACAATCGGAGCCTGCAATCCTTTTGAGGCATGAACAGTCATAATACGAACCATGTTTTCCGTATGATCCATTTCACGCTTGATATCTTTTGTATTATTTTCAATAAAATGTACAAATCCCTGAATTCCTATCGCTGGATTCTTGTAATCATACTCCAACGCCATATTTAATAATTCTTGAAGAGGATCTAGGCAATCTTGTCCTAATCTTTTTGTCATGGCCTGCCATCCCGTATAATCATGAGAGGGGGTCTGCGTGTTTAAAATAAAACTACAGGCCGTAAAAGCGTTTTCCCCTGATAAAGATTGAATCAGATTTGAAAGATAATCCGTCACTGCATGACAGTTATTTTTTTTAATTTCCGCCCATAATGTTCCTCTACGTGAATAGCATAGCTCTTCTATATCCTCATCTTTCCAACCGATTAAAGGAGATTTTAAAACACAGGCCAAGTTCAAATCATCATCAGGCATGAGCGCAAAATTCAGCACAGCCACAATATCTTTAACCGCAATATGTGATGAAATCACCAAGCGGTCCGCACCCGAAACAGGTATATTATAATCCTTTAAACATCGTATCAGCTGATCAACAAATGATGTTCGACGTCGAACCAAAATCATAATATCTTGTGCCTCGATAGCACGGTTTTTCGATGGTAAAATTTCTTGTCGTGATATCCATTCATGAATTTGTTTTGCGACCGTCTTTGCCAATGCATATTGGGCATCTTGATTATTTTTTATTTCAATAGGCATTGGCCAGCTCTCATGATCCTCCTTTTTGGGAGTTTTATATAAGGGCCACAACTCAACCCGCCCATGTTGCCCCAAACGATATGCCGTGTGGTTGTGATAGGCGTTTGGATCAGATGTCAGTGAGGCCTTCATGTCATCGCTCTGAAAAATAGTATCCACGACATTAAGCACAGCCTCGGTCGAACGAAATGATGTGTTCATTGGTATAACGTCAAACGAGTTTTGTGATGATTGGAATTGATCAGTCATTTTTATTTTGACTTGACCGTAACCTTTTGCATCCGCACCTTGAAAGCTAAAAATTGATTGTTTACCATCACCAACAACAAATAATGTCTTTGCAATGTCGCCATCATGTGTTGAAAAACCACTTGTAAAATCTTCGCATAGGCATTGAATAATCTCCCATTGTTGAGGATTGGTATCTTGGGATTCATCAACCATAATATGGTGGATTTTGTAGTCCAACTTATACAAAATCCAATCCCTCATAGACGAACGAAGCAATGCACATGTTTTGTCAATTAAGTCATTATAATCCAAGCCTTGGCGCTCTGTCTTAAGTCGTTCAAATTCGTCTAAAATAAAAACGGAAAGAAATAATAACGTCTTAGTGTGTTCAAAGATCATCAAACTGCTAACATGATCTTCATACTCTAGAACATAATCCGCCATAGTATTAAAAATCTGAATAGCGCGTGGATCGTCAATCTTTTTGGGTAGCGCGCGAATTGTATTTTTTTTCGTTAGAAAAAATTCTTTGTATTTGGGATATATTTTGAAACGGTCAAGTTTATCGGCATGATAAAAATCATAAACGCACTGTACCGCTTCTGCTTGTTTTTCTGTTCCATTGCTGAAAAAATCGCACAGGAAAAATGCATCATTTTGCGGAGTATGGTCATGATGAAAAAAGGACGTAAAAACATCATTTGAATCATTATAATTTGCAACATTCAGTATTGTTTGAATATGATTTACAAGATTATCAAGTCCATCATGATGATCAAATGTCGCCTTTAACTTATGCCTTTGATTCAAAATGTTTTCAAAAATCTTAATCATCTGATCGCCATTTTTGGCCATTATGATTTGGTTCAACATCCCAGCAATTGTTTTATCAATCGTTGAGTTATGAATGAGAGACGATATCGTCTGCCCAATCAAATGGCGTGTCTCGTCATCATCCATAATCTTAAAAGATGGTGGCAGGCCAGCCTCCATGGTGAAACGTCCCAATAGAGACTGACAAAATCCATGGATTGTAGTGATATTAAG
>JAUHXB010000263.1 GCA_030427215.1 Alphaproteobacteria bacterium
TGTTGGTGTGGCGGGTTGGAAACGACCCGAAATAATTTCCTCAACCAATTGACGGGCCATGGATTCATCACCACCGGCCAAAGTTAACGCAACCATCACCGTGCGGTCTTCGTATCGCTCTAAATAACGCTCACCATCGAATGTTTTAAGTGTATAATTTTTGTAATATTTGTAGGCACCTAAAAATGTTTCAAAACGAAACTTCATGCCATAGGCCGTGTCATATAAATCACGAATGAAATCAAAATCATATTGCTCTAAAACATGTGATTCATAATAACCCTGCATCACAAGGTGACCTAATTTTTCTTCTAAGTTATGAAAGAAGACTGTGTTTTGATTCACATGTTGAAGGAAAAATTGACGCGCGGCTTTTTTATCCTTGTCGAATTGAATTTTGCCATCTTCGCCAACAATATTAAGCATCGCATTCAACGCATGATAATCATATTGCGCTTCGTCCGCTTCGATACGTGCGGCTTCGCGTTCTAACACCTCTTTTGTACTGGATGGTTTTTCCTTTGTCTGCATAACGCCTAAACCCATATCGTTTCCTGCCTCTAGGCCAAGTGGGTTTGTTTTTGTGTTTTTGTCATTATTATCTTTGACGTCAGCGAATTCCATAATCTATCCATTCCTTGTTTTACATTTATTACATCATCTTTTGTTCCACTCAACTCAAACCGATAGAGCAATGGAACGTTACATTTTTTCGCAATCACCTGGCCTGCAAGGCCAAAATTTTCGCCAAAATTCCTGTTTCCCGCACCCATCACGCCTTTAATCATGGCGCGATTTTGCGGAACATTTAAAAATTTAATCACCTGTTTTGGAACCGCGTTCGACCCATCATCATTCGCATAGGTCGGCGTTATCAAAACATAAGGCTCACTCATAATCGGCATATCCGTTTTCATGGATAACGGAATACGAATTGACCTGATATCAAGAGCATCAATAAACCGTTCGGTATTTCCCGATGTGCTGGAAAAATAAACGATTAATGGTGTCATAGTATCCCCCGATTTTCTTTAAAATAGCCTTAAGCCGCAATCTCACCAATTTTATCAGGGCGGAAACCAGCCCAATGATCATCTCCATTCACAACAACCGGTGCCTGTTTGTACCCTAATTCAACAACACGATTCATTGCATCTGAATCTTGTGTGATATCCACATAATCATAAGATATGCCTTTACGGTCTAATTCTTTGGTTGTGGCGGTGCATTGAACGCATGCTGGTTTACTGTAAACAATGATCATTTTATTCCCTTTCCCAATCATTTTTTTAGCGTAGAAAACGCTAAAGACACTTTTATAAAGCATCTCTTTATAGACTTCTAATTTACTGTTTCGAAGAATGCTTATTTAGACAAAATAAACTCTTTAAACACTATATATTGTGTTCTGACTGCATAAAGTTGTCAATATCTTGCTTTGAGTTATTCGGAATTTTTATTTAAAAATTTTTAAAATTGTCGAAAAAGCTGTGTCTTTCTGCGCTTTTTATGATAGAAATTTTTTCATGAAAATCATGTCATGGAATATCAATTCAGTTCGTCTTCGTGCACCAATTGTTGTAGAAATAGCCGAAGAAACAACCCCTGATATTATTTGCCTTCAGGAAACCAAATGTCCGGACGAATCGTTCCCGTTTAAAGCGTTTCAAAAGGCAGGGTATGATCACATTCACATTAATGGGATGAAATCTTATAATGGACAAGCCATCCTTTCCAAAAGACCGTTCGAAGCCACAGAGATTTATCACCGCGTCGGACGTGAGGATTGCCGTCATATCATGGCACGAATCGACGGTGTTGATATTCACAATCTGTATATTCCTGCCGGTGGTGATGAACCCGATTCGGATATTAATGATAAATACAAACATAAATTGGATTTTGTTGATGAAATGGCATCATGGTTTGCGGATAATTACTCCACAAATGACCGCGTTGTTGCCCTTGGTGATTTTAACATCGCCCCGCACGAACATGATGTATGGAGTTCAAAACAGCTTAGGAATGTTGTGTCACATA
>JAUHXB010000027.1 GCA_030427215.1 Alphaproteobacteria bacterium
GAATTTAGATGCCGAACCACATGAGCTTGGTCCACATCCTGACACACAACACCCTATTTGGATGAAAAAAGGGCCGTATGGCGTTTATGTTGAGGTTGATCACGAAGACCCAGAAAAAAAACCGCGTAGGCAATCTCTACCCCAAGGCGTCACCCCCGCCGATATGACATTGGAAAAGGCGATAGATTTGCTTCGTCTTCCACGCGTGATTGGAAATCATCCTGAAACGGATTTGGAGATTGAGGCCTCAATCGGGCGATTTGGCCCTTACCTAAAATATGATGGTGATTTTATATCTCTTAAAAAAGACGATGATGTTTTAACGGTGGGTATGAACCGCGCGGTTGAATTGATTGCGCAATATGAGGCAAAGAAAGAAGCTGAAAAAATCCGTGATGTTGGTGAACACCCGAAAAAAGGTGAAATGATCACATTGGGTAAAAATCGATTTGGGTTATATGTGGTGATGGGCAAGAAAAAAGCCAAATTACCAAAAGGCACAAAAGACGATAAGGTCACGGTCGACATGGCAGTTGATGCATTATCACCCAAGAAAAAAGCACCTGCCAAAAAGAAAAAAGCGCCCTAAATTTAAATCAAAAGCCCCCTAAAATTTGCCTAAAGTCAAAACGATAGTCTTTGCAATTTTTAACTCCCAGTCCTATACTTAAAACTATACATAATAAGAATAATTCTCAGGGGTGGGAGTGAGGAATATGAAATATCACATTATATTGGTGTATGCGGCTATGGTCGCTGTAATGGTGTTAATGCCGATGAATAGTACGGTGACGGCCTCGTCGGCATTATTAGACGATTTTTATCAGGCCTACCCTGCGCCCGTAACAAAACCGTATATATGTCTTCAGCCACAAGGATTTCCAGATGAAAATATTAATCAAAAACAAGCGGCGGCTGCAGCGCTGGGTCTTTACCTTGGGTTGAAAAAAGCAACAGCGCCAAAAGATGAAACAGATTCTGTAAACATGCTTTGCATTTGATAGAAAGGTTGCCCCCTTACTTTAATTTCTTATCGAATGCTGCCTCTCGCCCCTTCCCTTTTACAAAGGGGAGGGGTTTTTTACATTACAGCTTGGTCCATGATGTCCCATCAGGACCATCATGAATGTCGATTGCCATGTCTTTTAATTGATCGCGAATTTGATCGGCCTTTGCGAAATCTTTATCGGCTCTGGCCTGATTACGTTGTGCGATTAAATCATCGATATGGCCTGCATCAATGGTCATTATTTCAAACCATTCATCATATGAATGATTCAATACACCAAATAGGGTGGCAGATGATTTTAAAAATTCGGGCCTGTTTTTGGCGATATCATGCAAGTGAGATAAGGCCAATGGTGTGTTCAAATCGTCTGATAGTGCAGATAAAACGGTATCGTCAACATCATCATTTTGTGAGGTATCGTTGATAATTCTATACCACTTATCCAATGTTTTTTTGGATTGATCTAACAAATTTGCTGTCCAATCAAAGGGCTGTCTGTAATGGGTTGAGAGCATGGCCAGTCGAATGGCTTCGCCTTTCATACCATCACGAATAAGGTCATGCACTAATAAAACATTACCAATTGATTTCGACATTTTTTCGCCTTCGACCGTGACAAATCCGTTATGAACCCAATATCTGGCAAATTGTCCTCCATCATTGGCACAGCATGATTGGGCAATTTCATTTTCGTGATGCGGGAATGTTAAGTCTATCCCACCACCATGGATGTCAAACACATCCCCCAAAAATGCCTTGGCCATGACGGAACATTCAATATGCCATCCGGGGCGCCCTCTGCCCCACGGACTATCCCATCCGGGCTGATCATCTGTTGAGGGTTTCCACAAAATAAAATCAGCGGGGTCACGCTTATAGGGCGCGACCTCAACCCGCGCACCCGCTATTTGATCTTCACGATTGCGTCCAGATAAGTGACCATAATCATCATAAGAGGGAACATGAAATAAAACATGCCCATCCTTTTCATAGGCATTATTATTTGTAATTAATGTTTCAATCATCGCGATCATACCCTCGACATGATCGGTGGCCTTTGGTTGAATGGTTGGTTTCGATACGCCTAAAGACGCCATATCCTGATTATAAATATCAGTATATTTTTCAGTGATAATTGATATGGGCTCTCCCGCCTTTTTGGCGGCTTCAATGATTTTGTCTTCTATATCCGTGATATTGGCCACATGTGTGACCTTTGGGTATAAATGGGACAAAACACGTTTAAGCGTATCAAATACAATAGGGGGGCGCGCATTGCCGATGTGAGCGTAGCTGTATACCGTAGGTCCACACACATACATCTTGATGTGATTAGGATCAATTGGAACAAAATCTTCTTTGGCTCGAGAGAGGCTGTTATAAATTTTTAAGGTCATAGACGCAGATTATTGCATTGCGTTAATTTTTTCTACCGTCTTTTGAATCGAATCCAGAAAACCATTCCCTTTTAAAAGAATAATATGGTCATAACCTTGATCAATAATCTTTTGGAGTGATTCAATAAGAAAATTAACGGTTTCGATGTCAACATCCTGATGGTCATCATCCAGATAGGTAAATCTTTTTTTGACCTTTGGTTTTGATGCGCCATAAGCCGTTAACGCTTTTGAAACTTTGGGATCAGATACAGGGTTTAGTGATTGATCAGGGCTATCTGTATTTTTCTTTAAACCCTCTAAAAAAATGATGATTGATTCGATTGAGATATCTGCGGTGTCCTGTGAATCAGAGTCATCTGTGTTATTTTTATGATTAGATCCTTTGTGATAGTCAGGATCATGCCCTTTAATGAAATCATGAGTGTCAGATTTTTCGGCTTTTTTAAAAAATAGGGCTTGCTTTGCCGGTTCAATCCTATCCATAGCTGTTTTTTATTCTTTTACGAATAAGTCCTCTATATTTTCATTATCCTCTGGTGAATACCATGGGGCACGGTAAAACCATAGCAATCTTTTATTATCAATTGAATCATTCCAAAGACGGAATTCAGCAACACGCGCAAACATGAGCCACATATCTTTATCATTAATGTTGAGCGGTTCTTTCGTATCAGCAAATGTAGGTATTAAAACGAATTCAGCAATGGCTTCTCCACTTCCACTTATGGCCTCAAAAAAAGCCTCTGCACGAGGCTTTGAAAGTTGAAGGTGAGAGAATTTTTCAATATTTTCAGGAACAATTCCAACGTTGTATCCATACATATTGAACTTAAAAAAAGTCTTATCATGAAATTCATCAAACACAATTAGATCTTGCAGGCTGCTATATTCGTCACCTTTAATACGGGTATGAACAATAATGGGTTTCTTTTCGTCGTGCAGATTAAAGTTATTCCCAATTCTGTTGTATTCTGAAAACAAAACGGCGGATTTATCAATATCTTGTGCCTTTTGATAGAAGGGGCTTAGTTTCGCAAAGGTTTCCACATCAACAGTGTTACTAGCGAGTTTAATTTGTGTAAAGATAACCTTTTCAGGATGCGTTTTTCTATATTGCTTCACAGCCGGTAAAATGGAGCTTTCGGATATTTTTTGAGTATTCGACAATCCTTGAACCGGTGGTAAAGTATCATTGGAATACACGTTGTTTGAAAAACCTATAACGATTGCCAGAAGAAGGATAGAAAAACGCATATTATTGAAACTTAAAATTGATTATATTTAAATACGATAATGATATGTATTCACTAAAATGTCAAACAAAGGAAAGACTATGAAAGATCAGGATTTTTCACTGTGGGACAAAATAAAAAAAACAATTCGTCCAATTCACCCTCAATCTGAAAAGGCACAGGACAGAAAACAAGTTAAACGACTTGTCAAAACCATCGAAAAAAAGCCTGTTCCGCCGAGGACAAAAACAACGATCCCGTCTTCGGATTTACAGAAACCAATTTTGGATAAGAAAACAGTTAAAAATATTCGCAGAGGAAAAATTATTATTGATGCCCGGCTAGATCTGCATGGCATGACACAGGATCGCGCAGAAGTTGCCCTCAAAAATTTTATTATGCGCTGTTTTAATCAGCATAAAAAATGTGTTTTGGTGATTACAGGGAAAGGTACAAATTCAAAAGCGGATGACGATGTCTTTTCATCAAAACGTGATGGCGTTGGTATTTTAAAAACACGTTTTCCCGATTGGATATCAAAACCGCCCCTTAATAGTATGGTTTCTGGGTATGCGGAGGCGGGGGAATCTCATGGTGGAGCAGGTGCTTATTATTTATATTTAAAAAAACCATCACTTTGAATTTATTGTGTTCGTGGATCCATGGTCATGTGAATTAACTCTCTTCTTTTAATGCAATTTGACAATGAGGCGCATGTTTAAATTTCCAAGTGGCAAATAATTGATATACAATTTTTGCCACTTGCCTGATGATTGGAAGCGAGACAAATAATCCCAGAAACCGCCAATATTTCAACTGCTTCCATATAAGCATGAACGCGTCGGCCCCCTTATGAATTTGACCGGAATTGTCAAAGGCGTGAAGTGTTTTAAGGGCTTCTACCCTTGTCAGATTTAAATTTTTTAAAAATGTGTCGCTAAGATTTTTTATATTCAACCATTCAAAACGGTTTTGGGGTGAGATTGTTTTATAATATTCAATTTCACGAGAACATAAATCACATTGCCCGTCATAAACGACTTTAATCATATTCAAATAGCCTTTTGTCAAAGTATGATTATGAGATAGGGGTTTCTTAGAAATAATCCAGAATTAATTGAAATGGTGACCGCGCAGGGACTCGAACCCTGGACCAACTGGTTAAAAGCCAGTTGCTCTACCAACTGAGCTACACGGTCACATAATTTTCATGGTTATACAGTGATTGCCCCCTGTATATCAAGTGTTTTTTTGTTTTAGTTGTTCTAAAACATTCGGCGTGACGAATTCTGATATGTTACCACCCAACTTTGAGATTTCCTTGATAAAAGATGAGGACACAAATTGCCATTTATCCGAAGACATTAAAAAGATGGTTTCGATATCAGGGGCAAGGCGGAAATTCATGCCCGTCATTTGAAATTCATATTCGAAATCTGATGATGCGCGCAATCCACGAAACATGGCCGATGCCTTATGATCGCGGGCAAAATCAACCAATAGGTTTTTAAAGCTGACAACCTCCATCGGGCAATATTTATTATGCATGTTGTCAATATCGGTTTGCACCATGCCCATGCGTTCATCCAAATTAAAAAGAGGATTTTTACCTGGATTTTCTGCAACGCCGATAATCAATTTATCAACCAGCTTGCTGGCGCGTTCAATAATATGAAGATGCCCCTTTGTAATCGGGTCAAATGTTCCTGGATATATTCCAATACGGTGTGTCATAACGTTATCATATCCCATAGAATAATAATCATACAAACCATTAATCCATAATATTGGTTAGATTTAAATCGTTGAAGAGAATTTTTTGGATTAGAAATATCCAGTGTTCGAACTTGCCATATCAGATGCCCTAAAGGAACGATTATTAACAAGGCCGTCCATGATGGTTCTATCATTGAGAAAATCGCCCCTATCAATAACGTGAAATGCATAATATAAAATCCATAAAGCGGAATGTTGATTGGGCCTTTGTAATATTCGGTTAAAAACCGTGCTGATGATTTGATGCCGATCATCATGTCATCATTGCGGTCTTGCATCGCGTAAATTGTGTCATATCCCAACGTCCAGAAAAATCCAGACGCGTATAGCGTCCATGCCTGCCAACTCAATTCACCAGTGACAGCACTCCATCCCATTAAGGCACCTAAATTAAAGGTGAGCCCTAAAAATGCCTGCGGCCACCACGTGATCCGCTTCATCAAGGGATAGGCGACAATGAAGGCAATTGAAATAAAGCCAAGCAGAATAGTTAGGGAATTAAATTGCAATAAAATAACGAAGCCAAGGCTTAATAAGATCATCAAACATATGAAAGCCTGTTTGAATGATAAATCGCCATTGGCAAGAGGACGAGATTTTGTGCGCTCAACTTGTTTATCCAAATCGCGATCCCATAAATCGTTGACGATACATCCTGCGCTTCGCATGATAAGCGCGCCAATGGCAAACAGGGTCAGTGCCTTCCATTCATCCATCCCCTCCGCCAGTAAAATGGCCCACCATCCTGGCAATAATAAAAGCCATGCTCCAATCGGGCGATCAAGGCGTGTTAAGTATATATATGGACGTATAGATGATGGAATGATCTCAACCCATCCTTTTTGTTTGATATCGGTGTGGCCTTGTGGTTTTTGCATGGCTATAATCAATATCATGAAAGACACTCAAACAAAATCCCCTCGACTTTATGTGTTCGATAATGTGTCAAAGGGCACAGATATTTGTTTATCATCAGATCAATCACATTATTTGACAAATGTGATGCGGATGAATGAAGGGCAATCCATTCGTGTGTTTAACGGGCGTGATGGCGAATATAATGCATGCATCAAATCGATATCTAAAAAACAGGTCACCGTTGAAATAGGGGAATCTATTAGGGACCATAAAGCGCCCGCATACTCTTTACATCTGTATTGCCCTTTAATCAAAAAAGATCGATTTGCCTTTATGATTGAAAAGTCGGTTGAATTGGGGGTGACGCATATTCACCCTTTTACAAGCGACCGAACGCAGCTATCAAAGATGAATTTTGATAAAGTTGAAAAGCAAATTATTGAGGCCGCAGAACAATGTGAACGATTAACATTGCCTAAATTACATGATGTGAAAACGCTGTCTGCTCTATCTTTTAATCATCTGACTTATTGTGCAATGGAACGTAAGGATAATAAAATGTTTAAACCAAATCGCATCGACGATATCGGTATTATCATTGGTCCAGAAGGCGGGTGGGGTGATAATGACATCGATTTTTTAGATGATACTACAAATATTGCCCCCACATCCTTGGGTGACAATATCTTACGCGCGGAAACCGCGGCCCTTTTTATGCTGTCACGAATTGAAAAATAAGCAATCCGCCAAGCCCTAATAAGGTCAGGAAGGTTAAAATCATTCCTGCTGGCCTTGCGATGGGAATGATATCCATTAAGCCAATGGCATGCATGACTCGCCCTAAAACAAGCGCTATTCCAAAAACATGCATGAAAAAGGGAACGGATGCGAATGGATCGGCAATATTAATTTCACAAATTAACATTAAAATCAGCGCGATCGGGACAAATTCGGCAAAATTTCCGTGGGCTCTAACGGTTTTTAATATCACATCATTCTGGCCATTACCTATATAGATTTTATGTTTTAATCGCTTCGAAATAACAAGGGCACTCAACCCGACATAGATGAGGGCTAATAGTCCTGCATATAATCCTGTAACCATGCTCAATTCCTTTTTCTTTGTTTTTTATTTTAATAATGATAGTTTATTTATAAGTTTTTGAGGAGAAAAAAATGCCACGTTCTACCAGTTCCGCCGATTCACTTGCAAATGCATCAAAAAGCCAGTCCAAATATTCTGATCATGGTGGTGCATTGGGGGCTGGCGGTGTGACGGAAGATAAAGAAATTTCACCGCAGGATATGTTGGATAAATCTGGTGAAAGCGGCCTTATTAAGCCGCCAGAAGGAGGATTCAAATCCGTTCATATTGGCTTGGCATGGAATAATATCATCGTTGAAAAATCAGGTGGATTGATGGGGTTGCTCAAAAAGGCGACAAATCAAGGTATTGATTTAGACTTAGGGTGTTTTTACGAATTGGCGGACGGCACGCGCGGAATTTTACAACCCTTTGGGGAATTATTCGGATCTTTAGATGATAAACCCTATATCGCATTATCTGGTGATGAACGCACTGGCGATGCCGAAGGGGACGATGAGTTTTTTACAGTGAATGGCTCAAAATGGTCGGAAATTAAACGTATTCTTGTTTACACTTATATTTATGAAGGATCGACAGATTGGTCACAAATTCAGCCAGAGGTGACCATTGATTTATGTGACGGGCGCAAAGCGCTACAAATCAAACCATCTCTTAAAACTTCAAAAATGACTGTTTGTGCACTGGCAACACTCAAAAATGTCAAAGATGCGCTTCAAATTGTTACGCATGGAGAATATTTCACATCGCAGGCGGCGATGGATCGCGCCTTCGGTTTTGGTTTAAAATGGGAAGACGGTGCAAAAAATTAAAATAAATACGTTTTAATCCACAATTTCCATGTCTTTATTCATTATTTAGTGGAATTTTGAAAATATATATTGCTATTATACAGAAAAATAACGTCCTCATATAAACTTATTTTATATCAGGATCATAAATTTCAAACTTTATAATTTTGTGGGGATCAAAAGGGGTAAAGTATAATGGTAACAAGTTTTAGACCTGCAAATACATCGGAACCTAGAAACCGGCATACCGATACTAGGGTGAGGCAGTTGGGATCAACAGCACAATCCGATAATCATCAAAATCAAATTTTATCCGCGTTGGATACACTTGGTGCCAAATTGGTTCGGTCTGAGGGTGAGCGCGAAACAATGCGCAAGCTTTTGAATGATGCGTTGGACACTCAAGAAAAGCTCGAAAATCAGCTTGAGCGAAGTCAAATAAATATTTTTCAACGTTTGGATTCAATTGAAAATAAAAATGAGGGGTTATCCGCAGAAGATAAAAAATTTATCGAGGAACAGAAAAAATCAATTGTCGAAACAGAGGAATTGCTGGACAGTCATCGTAAGCGTCAACAACGTGTTGAAGATAAATTACGCGATTCTCAACAAACAATTCAAAAATTACAACGCCGTTTGGATACGCAAGAACAAAAACGCGTCAAATTACAACGCCGAATTGAACGCGTTGAAAATATTGCCGCAGATGCGCAAAACGCATTAGAAGCAAAGGCGATGGTTTTGTTAACGGACCAGAGCGAGAATGTCCGTTTGTTAGAACAACAAATGGCAGAGCAAAAAATACGGCTTAACCAATATGCCGATCAACCTACTCAGGCCGATATTATTCATGGTGATGATGGCCATAAAAAATCGTTTGGGTGGACTAAATACTCCACCTCCCTTTTGACAATCATTGCGGCGGTTGGGTTTGGCTGGATGATGTCTTCTGCGACAAATACTAATCCTCAGGCCTTTATGGTGACGGAAAGCGGGAACATTGAACAAATTAGTTTGCAAGAAAGTGCTTTGCGCCCTGCAGTTTCTCAATCCCCTTCAATTGAGGCCGATATTGCCGCGTTTGAAACAGATTGGATCAGTGAGTCGATCATTGATTTTGCATTGGATGAGATGAGCGCACAGTCGACTGTTGCTGAATATGACGTGTTGCAAACCGTGACGGATTTATCTGTCACGATGGACCGCGATCCCTCACTTCCCGATCAGATAAAGGAACTAGAAACAAAGGCGTTTGATGGCGTTGCGGAGGCACAACATGATTTAGCCGCGCTGTACACGGCAGGTGAGGGCGGTGTTAGCCAAAATTATGAGCGGGCTAGTTTTTGGTTTAGGCAGGCTGCGGATCAAGGGATTGCCAATGCCACATATAATTTGGGTGTTTTAAATCAGCAAGGTTTGGGGCAAAGTCAGGATATTCAACGCGCCCTTGATTGGTACAGACGCGCGGCACAATTGGGCCATCCAGAGGCACAATATAATTTGGGTATCGCTTATATTGAAGGAGTTGGAACACGCTACAACCCATCTATGGCCGCGGCGTTTTTCCAACAAGCGGCCTTTGGCGGTATTGTTGAGGCGGCTTATAACTTGGGGCTTATTCTCGAAAATGGTTTATTAGGGGAAACAAGGCCAGAAGATGCCATGATATGGTATCGTGGTGCGGCAGAAAGCGGCAGTTTGGATGCACAGCAAGCCCTTAAAAATTTGGCAGAGGCAATGAATATTCCCTTTGACGCGGCTGGACTGTTACAAAATGGTGACAGTATTGCAAAATTCATCAACCCATCTCTAAATACGGATGGTGATTTATTTGCAGATGCCAAAGAAGATATCAGCCTTGGAACGCTTGTTCCAACACAGGAACAAATTTTGGTTGCGCAAATTCAAGAGCCATTAAGAAAGGCCCGTTTGTATAACGGCCCTCAAGATGGTATTGCGGGATCAGGAACCGTTCGCTCCATTCGAACCTATCAACGACAAAATGACATCCCTGCAAATGGTATTGCGGACCAAAATCTTTTAACCTTTATGTTACAGCAAGGGACAATCGATTGATTCGTGATGAATGGTTTTGTACCATCGCATTATGATTTTGAAGGTTCAGGATATAAAATTTTTGAAAACGGTCCTGCGATCCGCAGGAGATGAAATTTTAAAGTATTATAAAAATTTAAATGATA
>JAUHXB010000264.1 GCA_030427215.1 Alphaproteobacteria bacterium
CTGACCTAGTCATTATGGGGAAACAAGCCATAGACGATGATTCAAATCAAACAGGTCAAATGTTGGCAACACTCCTCAATTGGGGACAGGCGACCTTTGCGTCAGAGGTTAAAATTGAAGGTGATGCCGCGCATGTCACACGTGAAATTGATGGTGGGTTAGAAACTTTGGCGGTTAAAATGCCGTGCGTTATTACAACAGACCTGCGTTTGAATGAACCACGGTACGCCTCTCTCCCAAATATTATGAAGGCCAAAAAAAAGCCTTTGGAAACAAAATCGCCATCTGATTACGGTGTGGACACGGCAACCCGCGTTGAGATTTTAAAAGTCGAAGAACCACCCGTGCGCCAAGCAGGGATTAAGGTCGCAAGCGTCGATGAATTGATCGACAAACTAAAAAACGAAGCAAAGGTGATATAAAATGTCAGTATTAGTTATCGCAGAACACGACCATAAAAGCGTCAAAGACGCCACAGCCATTACAGTGACGGCGGCAAAGGAATTAGGCAGTGATATTACCGTTTTGGTTGCGGGGCATGAGTGTTCGGGTGCCGCGGAAGGCGCATCAAAAATTGAAGGCGTTGCAAAAGTCCTTAAAATTGATGACGCATCCCTATCTCACCGCATTGCCGAAAATTTGGCGCCTGTGATCGCCGATCATATTAAGGATGCCGGGTATTCTCATGTTCTCATCGCCGGATCAACATTTGGTAAAAATGTTCTTCCCCGTGTTGCGGCGTTATTGGACACACAACAAATCACCGACATTATCGCCGTTGAGGGCACGGACACTTTCAAACGCCCCATTTATGGCGGGCAGGCCATCGCAACGGTCAAATCATCCGATGCGATCAAATTATTAACCGTCCGTACAACCGCCTTTGACAAGGCAAATATGGATAGCGGATCGGCATCCATTGAAGATTTAGGCGGCGCAAGTGACACTGGATTAACATCATTTGTGAAAGCCGAATTATCCGAATCCGAACGCCCAGATCTAACCTCCGCACGCGTTGTTGTGTCGGGTGGTCGCGGTGTTGGATCGGAAGACGACTTTAAAATTATTGAGGCATTGGCGGATAAGTTAGGTGCCGCCATGGGCGCATCACGCGCCGCCGTTGATGCGGGGTATATTTCAAACGATTATCAAGTTGGCCAAACGGGTAAGGCCGTTGCGCCCGACCTCTATATCGCCATTGGATTATCAGGCGCGATACAACATCTTGCGGGCATGAAAGATTCAAAAATCATCGTTGCAATTAACAAGGATGAAGAAGCCCCCATTTTTAATGTTGCGGATTACGGCCTTGTCGCCGATTTATTCGATGCCGTGCCTGAATTGACGAGTAAATTGTGATTTTTGTATTTAGTCTATTTAGTTTAAATTAAACCATTTAAGCCATTGATTTCATTCATCTTGACCAACTTGACTTACAATTTTCAGTTTTTGAATCACAAAGACTCAAAGGCACAAAGTTTTTCTGTTTTTTATCGTCGTCTCGAGTGAAATCGCGAGATCTTCTTTGTAACAAATCAATAGATCCCTCAAGTCTTCATCACTTTTTCGGGGATGACGGAGTTCTGGTGTTTAATAAAACTATTATAGGATAATTATCCTATTTTGTCAATGTCTTTGATTATTTCAAACCACGGAGAACACGATGCTAAAACAGCAGAATTTAAATTGTGAACGCAGGCGTTCTGGATTTGGGAAGAATGGGTATGATATCTTGATTCATTTTTACCTTATCGCCTTCATCTAAATACTTATCAACAAGATGAACAAGATAACCGTGGACATTCTCTTCTGGTGACGCTTTCCATGTCAAAGGTGCGCATCCAATAATCATATGACGTCCATATTGTTCTTCTTCAATACGCTCTTCAACACAGCGAGGAACTGAATTCAGATAGTCAGACCACCCCATTTTTTTAGCTAATGAAGCCATGTCCTGATAGATTTGATCTTGAGTAATTCGCTCTGGTCTACTCAAAACTGCCGTAAAGAAAA
>JAUHXB010000265.1 GCA_030427215.1 Alphaproteobacteria bacterium
CTTGATCCTTGAGCCTTCATTCCAGAGGCCGAAATATCCATTGCACTTAAAATATCCATGTTAATCCTCCTTCTTTATTATTTCGATATGATGAATTTAATCATCCCAACATTTTTACGATATAAATTGGTCATCATGCTGTAATCACCAGATGTTTTTTGCGCCTTGATCAATTGTTCTTCTAAAATAACGGCATTTCCAACGGGCGCGGCCTCGTAAACATCTTTGACTTCGCGTTCTTTTGCATCACCGATGCGGCGATCTGCACCAATATGAGCGCCATCTGTTGCAATTTGTTGAATTCTTGGGGTATTTGCAGATTTTCCCATGACAGTTGCAAAATCAGGCTTTTTAATATCACGAGCCATATAATCTGGCGTATCTGCATTGGCGATATTCCCTGTTAAGACGGTCTGGCGTTGTTGTAACCAGTTCATTTTACCGCCAATTCCTTGCATTAATCCGATATTGTCTAACATCTTTTATTTACCCCTAAATATTGTTAGTGTTTTCTTAAGATAAGACATTGCAGAAAGTGTGCCAAAAATGAGTGATTACGGCGAAAAGTCAGATCAAACCCCGAATATAGAGGCGATTGATCCATCAAAAACCATCGCCGTTGCAGTGGAGGGAGGTGATAACCCCGATGATAAACCAAAAATCACAGCCGCGGCGCGGGGGGCATTGGCGGAAAAAATCCTGCAAATTGCCTTTGAAAACGATATCAAAGTCCGCAAAGATACTGATTTGGCGGAAATGTTGGCTGAATTTGAGTTGGATTCCCCTGTCCCGACCGAGGCCTTAATGGCCGTTGCGGAAATCCTGTCCTATGTGTATCGTGCGAATGGGGAGCCCGATCCCTTTAATGCGATTTTGGAAGATGAGACACCGTAATGGAAACAACATATTATATTCAGGTTGGCTTGGCGTTTGTTCTTGTGCTGGCGCTCATGGGATTATTATCTTTCATTCTTAAGAAGGTGAATTACGCCCAATCAGGCATGATGAGCAAGGATAGCCGCCTTAAAATCGTTGAACAACGCATGATTGATTCAAAAAATAAGGTTGCGATCATTCGATGTGACGATAAAGATCACCTTGTGGTTTTGGGGCAAAACAGCAACACTGTTATAAAGACAGATATGAAATCTATTGAGAAAAAACATGACTTTAAGTAAAGCCACCGTCATTGCGAGCGACCAAAGGGAGCGCGGCAATCCATGCGATTTATCTGATAGGCACTATGGATTGCTTCGGTCACTTTGTTTCCTCGCAATGATGGCAATTATTTTAATTATGGGTCAAGAGGCCTTCGCCCAATCCGTCACGTTAGACTTAGGGGCACCAGAAGGCGTCACAACAGGCGGGGGGGAGACCCTAACAGGGCGCGTTGTGCAATTGCTTGGGTTGCTCACAATCCTATCGCTTGCGCCATCGATCCTGATTATGATGACCAGCTTCACACGGATTATCGTTGTTTTATCATTCCTTCGAACCGCCATGGGGATTCAACAAACACCGCCCAACACGGTGATGATTTCATTGGCGTTGTTCCTGACATTTTTCATTATGGCGCCAACATTTAATGCGGTGAATGAAACCGCCCTTCAACCCCTTATTAATCAGGAAATTGAAGAGGTCGAAGCGTTTGAACGTGGAGCCATCCCCTTCAAACAATTCATGTTGCAACACACACGTGAAAAAGATTTAGAATTATTTAAGGAAATCAGTGAAACGCCTAATGTTGAATCGCCGATGGATTTGCCAATGACGATTGTTATTCCATCATTTATGATTTCGGAATTACGCAGGGCATTTGAAATTGGGTTTATGTTGTTTCTACCCTTCCTCATTATCGATATGGTCACCGCGTCGATTTTAATGTCGATGGGGATGATGATGTTACCCCCGGTCATGATAGCTCTACCGTTTAAGATTATTTTCTTTGTGCTTGTCGATGGATGGTATTTGGTTGCAGGGTCATTGATCAAAAGCTTTGACGGGTCA
>JAUHXB010000266.1 GCA_030427215.1 Alphaproteobacteria bacterium
ACCATTTTGAATGGGATTATAAATTAGGCAGCAGCAGCCAATTTATCCACGCCGAAATTTCCTGTTTATTCCGTGCGCCGTTTTCTGTGGCGGGCGCATGCCTTTGTATTACCGACCCCATGTGCCCCAATTGCGCCAAGGCCATTGCATCTATTGGTATCACGCATGTTTATATTGACCACAAGGGAATGGATAAAGATTTCATCAAACGTCGCGGAAATGATTTCGAAACCATGTCCCTCCTTATGATGGAACGCGCGGGCATTGGGGTTAGCATCCTTCATCGCAAAGATCAAAAAATTGAAACGCTTATAGCCCAAAGCGAGGTCAATATTGAATATCAAAATGAAAGAATCGATTATGCGAATACCGATGTCAATGGTGAGAAGATAATCGCGCATGATGGATTTCCACCCAATATTAATCATCACGATGCCAATATTTGCGAAAGCAATAAATATAGATTTCATCTTGACCCTTTAAACAAACTCCTTTTTAAATTGGTAAGGCAAGGGTTAAAAACGGCGCACGTCATATGTTCCAATCATCCATCATCCCGTGCCCTAATTAATGCCGTTGGGTTTGGGATAACCAATATTACAATTCTGTCATCCAATTTGGATCACGGTGATCATGGCCATCAAACCGCAAAGATTTTGGAAGAAAATGGCATTTTAACGATTAATCGCGTATACTGAATTTATGAAATATTTATTGATCGCATCTTTTATGATTTTTACACCCTTCTTAGTTCAGGCCGAAAATATTAATGATTCAACCTATGTTACCCCAACCTGTGAAACATAT
The DNA here is from genome assembly GCA_030427215.1 of Alphaproteobacteria bacterium. Classification (GTDB taxonomy): domain Bacteria; phylum Pseudomonadota; class Alphaproteobacteria; order Micavibrionales; family UBA1664; genus UBA1664. The sequence goes on from JAUHXB010000266.1 coordinate 808, forward strand.
ATTGAATGGACAGGTAAAAATATTGACGAGATTGATTTATCAATCCTTGAGGATCGTAAATACAGAGTCATAAAACCCGATACCATGGTCACGATGGATTACTTACCAAATCGTTTGAATATTCAAACGACAGATGAAGGTATCATTTTAGTCCAAGATTGTGGTTAATCTTATGATTTCTTGAAAAAACGTATCAAGCATAAAATCGGCAAAATCCCTGCCATAAAAAACCAGAATATCGCGTATTGAAGATGATTATTTTTCATCTCAGGCAACCCAGAAAAACTTTTCGGATGATCAGCAATTGGATATTCCTGATACAAAATATGACTTTCCAACTCAATATTCATAAGAGTATTAAGTTCATCAAGATCAATAGAATGCCATAGATTTTGGTCAGAGTTATTTGCAGGAACAAAATTATTTTTTTCTGATGGTGATTTTAAATATCCGGCAACGACTGTTTGCCCTGCGGGGACAGAAATAATAGGGTCATCCTCTTTTGGGATCCATCCACGATTAATTAAAATATCTTGCCCCTCAACTGTTCTAAACGCCTGATAGAGATGGACACCACTTTGTCCTTCATGTGTGCGTGGGCTAACCATTATCGGTTGCGTGTTTAAATACTCCCCACGGATGAAACCACGTTGAAAGTCATTTGGATTATCAAGATTTAAAGCCGTTGTAACGGGGTCCGCCTGTTCATAGACCGTCATGGATGCGACCATATTTTTCTTCCATTGTAATCTATCCAATTGCCAAAACCCTAATGATAGCAGTGTAATAAATGTGATTATTAATGTGAAAAATGTTATTACTCTCTTAAACACCGTGCGCTCCCCCTCTATGTTTGTAATTTAATGCAATGAAATACGCCTTTAACGGTTGCATTGTTTGAAGGCAAAAAACAATTGAAATAATGGTCCAAACAACGGCATGAATCCATAACGGCCAATCAACAATGGCTGCGCATAATAACGCTAGTGGTGTTATTATGAAGCATAATGCCGATAGAGCAAAAAATGCAGGGCCGTCACCACTATCATGATTAGCGATTTTAAAACCACATGAGCCACACGTGTCTTTAACATCCAACGTGAATTTATGAGGGAATATGGATGGCGTTCCACATTTGGGACATCCGCATTTCAATGATCGTTTTATAATATCTGTA
>JAUHXB010000028.1 GCA_030427215.1 Alphaproteobacteria bacterium
CGGGGCAATGCTTTACTTAAAAAAATATTATCTGATGATCCAAAATTAATTGATCCATTAAAAATCGAAGGGTTAGTTGAAACCCACATTGAACAAGGATCTGAATTAGAAATTGCAAATGCTCAGCTTGGGATAGTGACGTCCATTCGTGGAAATGTCCGTTTTCCCGATATGATTGATTTTTATGGTGTAACTGGTCATTCAGGGACAGTGCCGCAAAATCAACGCAAAGACGCAAATCTTGCAATGGCAATTTTCATCGTGGAATGTGATAAAATTTTTGAGGGGTACGAAGGAAAAGCAGACATCGTATGGTCTTATCCTGAGGCTCATAATGTTGGTTCAAAATCATCGAATATTCCTGGTCATGCACGATTACGTCCAGAAGTGAGAAGTACGGATCCAGTCATTTTAACCCATGTGGCACATAATTTTGCCTGTGTCGCACAAAGGGTTGAACAAAAAACAGGGGTTAAAATCGTTTTAAATAAGGTCAATACGCAACAACCGGTCATCATGTCGTCCGATATTCAAAACCAGTTATCATGTGCCGCGATCAGTGCAGGAATTCAAACATTAAAAATGCCATCAGGCGCAGGCCACGATGTTCAGGTTGGTGCAGAGGCAGGTATCAATAGTAGCCTTATTTTTATTCGTCACGGTAATAATGGTGTAAGCCATCGCCCTGATGAAATGTTAGGGCGAGCACCTGATGATAATCCATTTACAACATTCAGTGATTTTGCGTGCGCTGTTGAGCTGAACCGTGCTTGGTTGATGGGGTCACAGTCTTCGCATAAATCAATGGAAACAGGTTTTTCAAAAGATCTTCTAAATAGAGGCGCAAGGCGTTTAACATTTTAAAACGCCCTCTACTCCCCTCTTTGCAATCGCAAGGCCTTCACCGAAAATGGGCGTAGGCGTATAATATCGCCGTCTTGTCCCAAAAGCCCCAGCGATTGATTATCCAAATACGCTTCTATCATCCCTGCATTGCCTGTCGTCAGTAAAACATCCTGATTATCAGAAACATAAATCACATCCCCCGCCTTAAACGTTTTGGTGATGATCACGTCACCACCCTGAACGGCGCGAAGCTCCATCCAATTGTCATCCTTCATCTTAAACGCCAAGGCAGATGTTAACGGATTTTCACCATAGGCCGTCGCCCCGTCATCAGGACGGACGATCAAATCCATTGGCTCCACTGGCGCGGGAACCTGAACATTATCCGCCTGAATGAAATCATCATTTGGCGTGGTTGCGTTTTCCATCATCTCTATCGGAACATCGGGTACAATGATTTGATCCTTGCCCTGCCCTAAGGATAAAAGCCACATGACGGCAAAGATTAAAATGAGTGCCGTAATCCCGATGCCTATCAATTTTATCACTATAAACGGGAGATCATTCACCCGACCACCTATGCTGTCATTCGTAATTGGTGGAGATAATGTCGGTTGGATAATGGCTTTATGCTCTTCGAGCTGTTTTTTGCCATAGGCCTGCACCTTAAATAAATACGCCATTTTTTCAGAATCTAATGACAGCAAATCCGCATAAGCCCTGACAAACCCAACGGCATAAACTTTTGGCGGTAAGGCCTGAACATCATCCCCTTCAATAGCTTCAAGATGGGTAGATCCAATATTCAAATGCGCGGCAATTTGTTGAATGGTCAGATTTTGATCGTGACGTGCACGTTTAAAAATTTGTCCAACCGTCATTTGATTGAAATTATTTAATGTTATGCGATCCTGAGACGATAAATTGACCATGTATTGAAAGTTACCGCATTTTTATGATTTCACAAAACGCCTTGATCAGCTATATAAAACATATGGGTAATGTAAACACAAAAGAATTATCGCACTTTGAATCAATGGCGACGCATTGGTGGGATGAACGCGGGCCTCTTAAACCTCTCCATAAACTCAACCCCACACGTATTAATTATATTGAAAAACGAATTCTTCACCATTTTGAGAAACCGTCATTGAAGGACATGACCATTTTGGATGTTGGATGTGGTGGTGGATTGGTTTGTGAAGCCTTGGCAAGCAAAGGAGCGAAAGTGACTGGTATTGATGCAGGCGAAACCGCAATTCAGGTCGCCACAGACCACGCAACCTATAACGGCGTTTCCGTGACTTATAAATGTGAAAATGTTGAAAATCACAAAGGCACCTACGATGTTGTGCTGGCATTAGAAATTATAGAGCATGTGGATCATGTTGAAGAATTCGTAAAAACCGTTAGCGAAAAAGTGAACAAAGGCGGATTGGTTATTTTCTCTACAATCAACCGCACACCAAAATCCTATGCCCTTGGTATTATTGCGGCGGAATATATTTTGCGATGGTTACCACGCGGAACGCATGATTGGAAAAAATTTATCAAACCATCGGAACTGGCCCGCATGGCACAGGCGAACAATTTAAAAATCAGTGATATAACTGGTTTGCTTTATAACCCTTTTTTAGATCATTTTTCATTATCAAATAACGATATTGATGTGAATTATTTTATGGCGGCGGAGAAAACAAAATAATGTCACTTTACAACACGCCCAATATTTTAACCCTGCTGCGAATTATTCTAATCCCCCTCATTGCGGTTTTAATGTTTATACCCTCCGCTTGGGCGGCTTGGACCGCGCTTGGGTTTTATACTCTGGCCTGTGTGACCGATTGGTTGGATGGGTATATCGCCAGGCGCGATAACATCATATCTGCCTTTGGACGTTTTCTTGACCCCATCGCGGATAAACTCCTCATTGCGATCCTCCTCCTCATTTTTGCAGGCATGGAAAGATTAGAGGGATGGTGGATCCTCCCGGCATGCGTCATTATGTTTCGTGAAATTCTCATCGCGGGATTGCGCGAATTTTTAGGCCCTCAAAATATTGTGATCCATGTGTCAAAATTGGCCAAATGGAAAACAACATCACAAATGATCGCGCTTGGGTTTTTGGTGGTTGGCGATTATGGGAATGTGATTTTGCCGGAAACATTATTGATTGGACAAATTTTATTGTCCATATCCGCCGTTTTGACATTTATCACTGGATATGAATATATGGTTCAGGGGATGAAAGCGATTATAAAAATGGAGAAGAAAAAATGAAAAATATTGCGAAATATGCGTTTACCCTTGCAGGTGCAATGGTCGGTGCAGGGTTATCTTATTACCTTTATGGTTCGGAATTATCCTCTAACAATAGTAATATAACTATAATTTCTAATCTTTTACCATCGATTATGGTGACAGGCACCACATCATTTATAGGGCGTGAAATAGGAAAACGACTGACATTCAGATGATTGAAAAACTGGCTCTTCCTCTTCTCCATATGATGGACGCTGAAAAGGCGCATACACTTACAATGGCGGGATTAAAATCTGGATTGGTCACTGGTAAAGCGCCTAAACATGATCAGGCGCTGGCGGTATCCTTATTCGGGCGCATGTTCCCAAACCCTGTTGGTTTGGCCGCAGGGTTTGATAAAAATGGTGAAAGCGCTGATGCCATGTTGGGTTATGAATTTGGATTTGTTGAAATCGGAACGGTGACGCCCAAACCTCAAATTGGCAATCCAAAGCCACGCGTTTTTAGAGATAAAAAATCACACAGCGTTATTAACCGAATGGGTTTCCCGAATGGGGGCGCGGATGATTTTGAGCATAATTACACAGCCTTCCGCAAGAACGGCAAAAACAACACAGGCATCGTCGGCATTAATGTTGGTAAGAACAAGGACCAAGACGACGCCTTATCCGATTACGTTGATCTGGTTCACCGATTTGGTAAACAGGCGGATTATTTAACCGTAAATATTTCATCACCAAACACCCCTGGATTGCGTGATTTACAAGACCCGGCTGAATTATTACCTTTCCTTCGTCAATTGGTGATTGTACGCAATGCACGGTGCAAAACGCCTTTGCTGGTGAAACTTGCCCCTGACCTAACCGAAGACCAATGTAAGGCCATTGCCGATTGCGTGATGGAGGCGGGAATAGACGGCCTGATCCTAACCAATACAACATTGGCGCGCTCTGATCATTTACCAGAAGCATTTCGCAATGAAATGGGGGGGTTGAGTGGTCCCCTCCTCCAAGATCAATCACTCAATGTCATTCGATCATTTTATAAACACACAAAAGGTGAATTACCCATTATTGGCGCAGGTGGAATTAACAGCGCCGAAAGCGCTTATGCCGCGATTAAGGCAGGGGCGTCATTGGTGCAATTATATACCGCGCTTGTTTATCACGGGCCAAAATTACCGCGTAAAATCAATAAGGGGTTGGTGAAATTATTAAAGTCAGATGGGTATTCATCCATTACCGAGGCCATCGGCAAAGAGTGATATCTAACGCATGATACGTGTATCTTCACGTTGTATTTTCTTTTGAAGTTGTAAAATACCGTAAACCAAGGCCTCTGCCGTTGGGGGGCATCCAGGAACATAAATATCCACGGGCACAATGCGGTCACACCCACGCACAACCGAATAGGAATAGTGATAATACCCCCCGCCATTGGCACATGACCCCATTGAAATCACCCAGCGCGGTTCGGGCATTTGATCATAGACACGACGCAAAGCAGGCGCCATTTTATTAGTCAACGTCCCCGCCACAATCATCACATCCGATTGACGCGGACTGGGTCGTGGAATAATACCAAATCGGTCCAAATCATATCGGGGCATATAGGCATGGATCATTTCAACGGCGCAACACGCCAATCCAAATGTCATTGGCCACATGGACCCGCCACGTGCCCAATCAAATAATTTATCAGTATTGGTGAGGACAAAGCCCTTATCCTTCACCTCTTGCGCGATATTATGCGCTGATAAATCCATCATATCCTTTTGCCCAGACGGCAAAGCGATATCTGTTTTCAAATCAACGGCAGGTGCGTTTATGGTTTTACGGTCGTGGGGCATTAATTTAAAACTCTTTCCCTCATAACACGCTTATTAAAAGCAATTTGTTCTATCACGCGATACATCGCAGTAAAACTTCGTAAAAACGCTTCTCTTACTCCCAATCTAACGCTCCTTTTTTCCATTCATAAATAAATCCAACGGTTAAAACGCCCAAAAAAGTCATCATGGACCAAAATGCATATGCACCTGTTTCGCCCAATGATACGGCCCATGGGAATAAAAATGCAATTTCCAAATCAAAAATAATAAATAAAATTGCGACCAAATAAAACCGAACATCAAATTTATGGCGTGTATCGTCAAACGCATCAAACCCACATTCATAGGGGGTTAATTTTTCGCGGTCAGGGCGGCGTATCCCTGAAACCCAACTTCCCGCAATCATGGCAATGGCAATCCCGCTTGCGATCACAATGAACACAAGGATTGGAAAATATTCAGCGAGGAAAGCATCTGTTGGCATGAAACAAAGTGTAAGCGTTTTTAAGCCCGAGGTGAAGAGGCAATATGATTTTATTCAAGTTGAAAAAAAGAATAAAAATGGCGCGAGTGACGGGACTTGAACCCGCGGCCTCCTGCGTGACAGGCAGGCGCTCTAACCAGCTGAGCTACACCCGCGCATTCGATTAATCGAATAGAATAGGGTTATAATTCAATTCTATCTTGGGTGCAACACCTTAATCTTGAATAAAATAAAAATTTATTGCTTGAATCGTATGTTTCGTCTATACGTAAACTAATGGAAGTTATTTTCGCCATCACCGACATCCAATCAAACACTTTGCTGTGTGGTAACAAAGCCTTCAAACAAAGGCCACAAGCATCACTGACAAAATTGATGGCCCTCCATGTTATCTTTGATTCTATCGCAGACGGCTTGATTGATATTCGTGACAAGGCGACTGTTCCAACAATTGTTAAAGATTTTAAAGATGTTGCTAACCTGAATATGAATGGTCTTGGATTTCGTTATGCACTGCCCCCCGAAATTCCAACAGCGTATAGCATTGATGACTTGTTAAAAGCCGCAGGGGGTTTTTCCGATGGATATGCCATCGCTGCATTAGATCAATTATGCATGCAGGTGCTAAATACCAATCAAAAAACGCTTGCTGCACTCATGAATAAAAAATGTAAGGAATTGAGAATATCAAGCTCAACTCATTACACAAATGCAACAGGATTGCCTGATGACGATCACTACAGCACAGCACAAGACACAAATATTATTATAAGATCACTGTTACAAAGACACCCTGAATTATCAAAGAAATACTTGGGGCAGTCACATTATACCCTGAAATCTATCGCGCGCAATTTCAACAACACATGTGACTTATTTGCCAATATGCCTCATCTGGTTTTTGGCAAAACAGGCTTTACGAATGCTGCAGGACATTGTTTTGCAGGGTTGTTGCAAACAAAAGGGAATGATCACATCGCCATTACAATTATGAATGCCGAAACAGCCCAGCAAAGGGAGAGCGCTTTTTTTAATCTTGCGCAGCCTTATCTTGCCCAACATAGACGCGTTAAATTTGGTTAGGGTCAGGAAGGCCCTAAATGCTGCCTAATGCTTCCGCAACTGCTTTATGCATGATTTTTCCATTTTGTACGTTAAGGCCGTTGGCAAAGCCAACCCGTTCAGCTAAGGCTCGCTCCCACCCTTTATTCGCAATGTCCAAGATATAGGGCAAAGTGGCGTTATTGAGCGCCGCCGTGGATGTTAGGGGATATGCGCCAGGCATATTGGCCACGCAATAATGCATAATGCCATCCACATCATAAACAGGGTTTTCATGTGTTGTGGGTTTTGACGTTTCGAAACATCCGCCTTGGTCAATGGCAATATCAACCATCATCGCGCCTGTTTTCATGGTGGACAAGATTTCCCGCGATATTAATTTTGGCGCCGATCCACCGGGGACAAGAACTGCCCCAATGACCATATCCGCATCCGCAACATACCTATGAAGTGCATCTGTCGTCGATTCAACGGCGATCACACGATCGTTTAATTGATCGTTTAACCATTCAATGCGATCTGGATTTTTTTCCAATATCGTCACATTCCCTAACATGCCTGAGGCAATTTTTGCGGCTTCATAACCGCTGACGCCACCACCTAGAATAACAACATTCGCTGAATCCGTTCCCGTCACCCCTGAAATTAAATGCCCGCGCCCGCCGAAATGTTTTGCACCATAAACCGCGCCCATTAATGGCGCCATACGCCCCGCAACCTCTGACATTGGTTGCAATAATGGTAATCCTCGACCGCCCTCGCCTGTTACGGTTTCATAAGCAATGGCGATGCATCCGCTATCCATCAACCCTTTGGCTTGTTCAGGATCGGGCGCAAGATGAAGGTAGGTGAATAGAATTTGATCCTCGCGTAGCTTTTGACATTCGGATAATTGGGGTTCCTTCACCTTCACAATCATATCCGCTTGCTCAAAAATGGTATCGGCATCAGGGGCAATGGTAGCACCAACAGCCGTGTAATCTTCGTCCGTTGCAAATATCCCCTGTCCCGCGTTTGTTTCGACAATGACATTGTGCCCTGCGTTAACCAACGCGCGGACACTATCAGGATTTAAACCCACACGGTTTTCTTGTTTTTTAATTTCTTTTGGGATGCCTATAATCATGAAAACAATTATACCAAATTTTTTTGACAAATCATTCGTTAAAAACATATGCTTATTATATGAATAATGTTTCAGATGTTTTTAAAGATATAAGTGGCCTCGCCGCTCCCAACGTACAAACACAAGAAACAGTAAAGAGGCGGATCGCCATAAGGAAATCTCGAACAGAAGCGTTCTTACTTGATTGGGCTTGCGATGGTGCTGTTATAGAATATGAAACAAGAGATTTTGCTAATTTTTGCAATTTCTTGCAATGTGAAATTATGAATGGTCGAATCACAAAGGATGCCGCTAAAAAAGCATTACAGGAAGTCATCGACATTTATCCAGATGAATTTAATATTTTCGACCAACTATCTGCAAGCCAAAAGTCATCGATAGAAATGATTCCGACTGCAGTACAAATGACGATAAAAACTTTATAAATCGCGGAATATTCGATCCCATATCGTATTCAGGCGTGACATATCACGGTTTGAGTCGGCCTTTACTGCAGGGGCGTCATTCACAATGAATCGGAACACATATTGGTCTGGCTCCAATCCCATGCGAAGATCAGATATAATGACATTATCACCCTCCACCGTTGCGCCGTAAAATCCTTTTGCGAACCATTTCAGGCGATTAACCGATACCGTTTCAGGCAAAAGACCAGAATCAGATTCAAATTTTTTGAATTCAATATCGGTTGTTTTATCGAATAATGAATAATACCCAACTTGATACCCATCATCCTGCACCACCAAAACACGCCACAAAATTGTATTAAATGGTGTGGGTTGCACCAGCATTTGCCCTTCGATTTGAGGGCGCGCTATGTTTATGACATGCCATTGCGCGGCGACGGACCACCCAAGATAAAGTGTAGAAATGATGATTCCTGCCATAACGGCCTTATGAGATTTATTGATTAAAAACCAAATCAGGAAAAATAAAAACGGCAATGTATAGAGTGGATCGATTATAAAGATTGATCCTACTCCAACTGGAGGAACTGATAGGGGCCAAAATAATTGCGTGCCATAAATCGTCATGGCGTCCAACAGAATATGTGTGAGGAACATGAGAAATATCGCGATATGAACGCACTTGTCTTTAAAAGCGACCCCAAACCATTTTATTTTTGAAAAAGCCCATACCAATAAAGGCGTTGCCACAATACAAAACAAAAATGAATGGGTTAGGCCGCGATGCATGGTGAAATTAGAAACTACATCACCATAATCATAAAACACATCCAGATCAGGAATTGTTCCGCATATCGCTCCAATCAACGCGCCCTTACGTCCATGCGTTTTCCCCAAGACCGCCGCGCCAATTGCCGCACCTAAAGTGATTTGTGTTAGTGAATCCATGGAAATAACTATATAGAAAAAATCACAATTCATAGAGGGGTAAATCAAAAAAGCCCACATATTAATATTTTGCGGGCCCCCCATAATATGATTATAATTTAAAAATTATTCGATAGGATCTGGACTAACCAAGACTGGAGCTTCCGTAGCTTTAGCTTTTTTGGCAATTGGTTTATCCATGACTGCCATTAAACCGGGAGATCTTCTAAACGGGTTACTTTTAACTTCCTTTTGCCTTGAAACAGAGACAGCTAGTTTAGCGATAGGTGCTGTCAGGCCACCTTCATCAACAAAAACTGTTTTGTCTGTGTTCCTTCTACGCTCGACGCGCCTTTCATTTGCTTCCCCTGCTTTGCTTGTCATTTTTTTTAAACGCTCTCTATACAACTCAACACTTTTTCTTCTCGCTTCAGCGCGTGTTTCAGTTACTTTTTTTACGTCCTCTTTAGCTTCTGTATGACTTTGCTTTTGCACCATAGCTTTTTTATATCGACCAGCTCTTTCATTTCTAATATCAGATCGAATTTCATCGACATTTTCTGATTTTTCTTTAATATCTTCTGAAACAACAAGCCCATCTGATCGACGTGCAATATCATTCGAAGCCACACTTCTTTTCTCTTTGGCTACAGCTCGGCGCACAGCAACTTCCTTGGCTTTTTGCTTTGCTTTTTCCATTCGTTCTTTCTGCTCTTGAGCTTGTTTTTCTCTTGCCGTTGCTAAACGCTCTCTAAATTCTTTTGCTTTTTTTGCGCGTGCTTCTCTTGCAGCATTTAGCTTCTCAGAGTGCTGCTTCGCAATGTCTTTAGGTACATCAGTCGCATCCTGATTTTCGCTTCTTTCTTGTCCCTTTTTTTGACGTTTTTCGATAGCTTGTTTCAATCTATCGCGTCTAGCTTCACTAATTTTTTCTCTGCCCTCATTCGCTTTGCACTCTATTATGTAGCACCCTCTCTTATCTTTTCCGCTGACACTAATATGTGACCCTTCTGAACAACTAGGCACTTGATAGTTACATCTTTTATAAAAGCGTTCTGATTCATCTTGTTTTGGTTCTTCGGGCGGTATA